>JBOIDL010000005.1:0-48260 GCA_050740435.1 Gammaproteobacteria bacterium | reverse complement strand
CTTCCAACCGGCGCCGATCTGCCGCGGCCAAACTCAACAGCGTCTGCTGCATCGTGTAACTCCATAACATGGACTCGCACCATAATAACGCTTCGTTATTTATGTGTCAGCATACTAGAATAGTTCGAATTCTCAGCTACGCACGTTCTCCATTAGGCTAACCCCTTATTACGTCTCCTGAAACGAGCGCCTGACTTGCTCGATTAAGGGTGATAGTACGTATTCAAAAAACGTCTTGCTTCGGGTTTTGAGAAACCCAACGACCGGCATGCCCGGCGCGAGCGTAACACCGCTGAGGTCGCGCAGGGCCTCCTGGTCGACGCGAATATGCGCTGAATAGTAGGGTTCCGGAGGCGACTGCTTGTCGTCCGCCAAGGCGTCGCCGGAGACATAGATCACCTCCCCCCGCAGCATAGGCGTGGTCTGTTGATTATACGCGGACAGCTGTATTTCCGCGGGTTGGCCTAGGTAGACGTTGTCGACGTCCTTGGTCTTGACGTTGACCGCCATCACGACTTGCACCACGCTGGGGACGATGTCCATCAACGGGTCGCTGGGACGGATGACACCAGCCACGCTGGTGACCTTAAGGTCGATCACCTGGCCAGAGATCGGCGCGCTGATCGTCTGCCTTTTCAGTGCATCCTTGGCCGGCTTGAGCCGCTCTTCTACCTCGTAGATGGCCTTCTTGGTTTCCTTGAGCTCGTCGTCGGCTCCCTTGGAATATTCGTTGCGCAGGTTGATAATCTTCAACTGCAGTTCTAAGATCATGTTGCGCTCGCGGGCCAGTTCGGCGTTCTCGGCACCCAGCCGCTCCTTCTTTTCCTGCATGATGCGCTGGATGTTCCACAGGTGGGTTTTCTCGAGCATCTTTTTTTGCGTGAGCTTCTCGGTTGCTGCTAATTCCTCACTGGCATACTCGATGCCTAACTCTATCGCATTGATCTCAGCCCTAAATCCGGCCACCGCTCGTTTCGCTTCTTCGATCTGGTTTCGTGTAAGACCAATCTGGTCGTTCAGGGTTTTGCGCTTGGAGGTAAACAAGGCTTGCTCTGCGCGTAATATTTCTTTGTTCTTCTGATTCTTGCGTTCCAAGAGTTCCTGCGGAAAATCGATGCTGTCGGCGATGATCGCTTCGGCTCGCAAGCGGGCTAGTTTAGCAAGCAAAGCGTCTAGCTGATCTTGCAAGATGTTCAGGTTGGCGCTAGTGACGGTATTCTCAAGCCGGATGAGCGGCTGGCCGGTAGCGACATGGTCACCCTCACGCACGAGGATCTTCTTCACGATGCCGCCCTCCAAGTGCTGGACGGTCTTGCGACTCGACTCGATCTTAACCCTACCGTCGGCGATCACGGCCCCGCTCAAGGGCGCGAGGGTACCCCAAGCGGTAAAGCTCCCGAGCACGACGAAGATGAGGAAAAGGCCCCGGCGAACGATAGCGCGGGCCTGCCCACTGCGGTCCAAGGCGACGGAGAACGGCGCTAACTTGAGTGCGGTGCCGGTCATGGTGTGCTCCCGATCACGCTCGCGTTTAGCCGGAGTGCGCGCGGCCATCCACTGCGTCGCTATCCGCGTCGCCCACCGCGGGCAATTCCCGAGGTGCCATATTGAGCGCCCTCAATACCTCGTGATTGGGCCCGAACATCAGTTGCCGTCCGCGCCGCAGCACCAACAATTTATCCACATCCTTAATGACGCTGGGCTTATGGGTGATGATCACCGTGGTGACGCCCTCTTTTTTGAGATTGCTGATGATCTCGATCAACGCAAGCTCGGACTGGCCGTCCAAACTCGCATTGGGTTCATCCAGTACCACCAGTCTCAGATTGCCGTACAGCGCGCGGGCCAGCGCAATCACTTGCCGTTGCCCACCTGAAATGAGGCTCGCGCCCCCGTCCCCGACGACGGTGTCGTAGCCGTTGGGAAGCGTGAGGATCATCTCATGGATGCGGGCACGCTGGGCAGCCTCGATGATGCGCGCCGAACAGGCTTTCGCATCACCCATACGGGCGATGTTTTCCGCCACGGTGCCCGGGAATAGTGTCACGCTTTGCGGCAAATAGCCGACGTAACGGCCGAGATCGCTTTGCGCCCAGCCGTGAACATCGGCGCCGTCGAGCCGCACGTAACCGTCACTCGGCTTGTAATAGCCCACTAAAAGCCGGGCGAGCGAAGTCTTGCCTGAGGCACTCGGGCCAATCACGCCCAGGCTCTCGCCCGGATCCAGGCTGAAGTCGATGGCGTTAAGAATATAGTGATCCCGATGGATGAAAAATAACAGGCGCTCCGCCACAAGCTTGCCGCGCGGTTCGGGTAGCAGGATATCGGACTCGTTGGCCTGTGCCTCCGTGAGTAGGCGATCCAGGCGGTGATATGCCTCACGTACGTTGATGAATGCCTTCCACGTCCCGATGACGTGATCGATGGGTGCCATCACGCGCCCTAGGATGATGGTGGATGCGACCATGATACCGGGGGTGATGGCGTGGTTATTAATGATCAAGTAGGCGGCGGCGCCCATGGACAAGACCTGCGCCACGAAACGCACGACCTTGGCGGCCGCTTGAACTTGGCTGCTCGACTTATTGGCAGCCGCCGTATGGTCAAGATAACCGTCGTTGAGTGTCGACCAGCGCGCGGCAACCTCGGCTTGCATACCGAGCACCGACACTACCTCGGCATTTATTAACGCGGCGTTGGCAAATGACGATGTCTGTCGCAACATGTCGTTTGACTGTTTCTGCCTTCCGCCGGTAATACGCTCGTCGATGACGGTCAATACCAACAGCAGGCCAGTGGCTATAAGGGCGATCAGTCCCAACAGCGGGCTAAATAGGAAAATGAGGCCAAGAAAAAATGGGATCCAGGGAAGCTCGGTAAACGCTTTGATACCCCGGCCGCAAAGAAAGGATTGAATGGTCCGGACGTCTTCTAGACCGTTCTTGGGAATATCCGCGCGGTTAGCGGTCTTCAAGGTCATTTCCAGAACGTCAGCCCCCAATAGCCTTTCCACCACGACGGCAAACCTAATCAAGAGCTTGGAGCGCAGCCCGTCGAGCAAGCCATAGATGCCCAGGAGAAATAGGGAGATGAAGGTGAACATCACCAAGGTTTCATTGCTGCGACTGGTCAGCACGCGGTCAAAGATCTGCAGCATATAAAGCGGCGGGACTAGCATGAGTATATCGATGACCAAACTGAACAGTGCCGTATACCCGACGAACGCCTTGCAGCGCGACAGGATGGCCTTCATCGGCGATTGCTGAGTTGCTACCTTTGGCGTTACCATGAGACGTGCTGTCAAGACGACTTAGACGCCCGGCGCTTGGGCATTTGTGTGGGGACACCGGTATCGATCCAGGCCTCGATCATCTCCCGATACTCCGCTAGGGCGTCATTGACGTGGTACTTCTTGGCTACGCTACGCCGAGCAGCGGCACCCAAGTGGGCCATGCGCCGGGGGTGGGAAAAAGCGGCATCGACGGCGTCGGCGATCGCTTCGGGGGAAAAGAAATCGACTAATAGGCCATTTTTCCCGTGGTGGAGTACTTCTCGTACCGGCGGCGTATCCGAGCCGATGACCACGCACTCTGTCGCCATAGCCTCCATTAAGGACCAGGATAGGACAAAGGGCACGGTGAGGTAGACGTGCGCCGTCGATACTTGTAATAAATTGAGGTGTTCGGCATACGGAAGAAACCCTATAAAATGCACCCGATTCGGATCGATGCTCACTTCGCCAAGCATCTTCTCGCGGTAGGTTTGTTGCTCGGGTAAGCGAGCGCTATAGCTCACATCGTCGCCACCGGAGATGACCACATGACAGTTTGGCCGGCGCCGGCAGATTTGTTCGACGGCGCGCATAAACACGTGAAAACCGCGATAAGGCTCTAAGTTTCGCGCCGTGAAGGTGACGATCTCCATGTCCTTTTGCAAGACCAGACCGTTCCGAAGCGTGAACGTAGCGCGCGGGTTAGGCACCGCCGTATCGACATCGATTCCGTCATGAATGAGGGCGATCTTATTTTGATATTCCCGTGGGAAAAGCCCCTTTTGCCAATTCGTGGGACTAACGCCTTTGTCACAGGCATCCAAGCTCAGAAGTGTCACGGCGTTACGCGTTCGGATCCTTAAATGATCATCCTCGGAAATGGGAAATTCAGGATCAAAATCCGCATCGACGCTGCGCGCGCGGTAGTAGAATTCGCAATACCCGATGAGCGGTTTATCGGGAAAAACATCCTTAACATACAGCGCTTCGCCCCATCCGATGTGGGCAAAGGTGACGTCCGGCGTGAATCCCTTACGCTTCAGTCCATACAATAGCCTCGCGACTGCCTGACCGTTCAGCACAGACGCTTCGATATTGTATAAGTAGTGGTGAATGTTCGGCGTTGGAGCTCGCGCTGGACGGTATGCCTGTCTCGCGAATCGATCGTACGCCGCATCCTTTAACCCGGGCGCGTATTCCCGCATGACAGCGACGATTTGATTCGCTGGATCGGTTGCCATGTGGCAAGCGAGATGTTTGAACTGTCCGGGAAAGTTTTGGTGGATAAAAAGAGCTTTCATGGTCCTTCGGTTGGTTTATCGTGGTCTTTGGCGCAACATCGCCCTGCCCTAGTTCCCTTCCCCGCACGGCGGGTATCGATGAGCTGAAGGACAGCGTGTAGCTCCGCTCCTCGAGCACGGCCAGGAGCTCGCACGCCAAAATACGCTCGAAACCCCGACAGAGGAACCGTTAGCGTAGGTTCTTGCAACACTGGGTGCCAACGCATACCGAGATCGAACCGAAAGGTAGAGCTTCACGTACTAAACCCCTTATGGAGGGTGGTGAGATCGTCGCCGCCGATCCTGCCTGATTCGTTCCCCTCGTCTACCGAGCCTCGGCCGCGGTGTTGGGGAAGAAGATCCCGAGCGCTGAGAAGATAGCCCATTGAATCGCGTCGGGACGCGGCAGGCGGGTGAAGGTTTGCCATTGATCGGGTAATGAGGTAGGTGATTCGGACTTCCCGGGTTGCGTCGCCCGGAACCTTGGGTTTGCGGGCCTTGGGTGTCCAGTCTCACATTCAAAGCTGCCCTTTCCCACCGGCCTGGCATTCCGCGATTGATAAAAAACCCTTGATGCGCCGGCCGGCCAAGCGGCATTTGCTACAGAGGTAGGCCGGGTCCTTCGCGACCGCATCAAGGGTCAGGACAAAGGATTAGGAGGCGTTGACATTCGTGGGCGAGAACAGCGACGCAGGAGGTAAAGCGCGAAGCAAGCGACAAAACCACGCGCGTGCCTAATTCCCCCTCCCACCAATCGCAAGGCATTCAACGAACCTTGCCCTCATGGGGCGTGCCCCCTGTCATCTCAACGGGGCTGCTGAAAGGCGCCTCTCCATTGCCACCTACTTCGCATAACCATCGCTATTCGACCAGCAAGCTACTAAACGAATGTCAACGCAGCGTGAGATTAAGCTCGGCCGGTTAAAATGTCTGTCGGTGGGAGTTCGAATTTCGCGTAGGTAAACATACGGCAATGGTCCGCGTTTGTCCTACGCTGCGTCCTTAATACGGACCACGGAACCACGGCTACGCGACCAAGCCGTGCTTCACGCAGTAATACGTTAACTCGGCGCTGGTTCGTAGACGCAGTTTTTCCAGGATGCGCATCCGGTAAGTGCTGACGGTCTTTACGCTGAGATGCATCAGTTCCGCGATCTCGCTTACGGTATTTCCGGCGGCAATCAGGCACATCACCCGGTACTCCTGTTGCGACAAGCGCTCGTGGGGCGCTGCTTCGGCATCACCGGAGATCTCGGTAATTAGCCGTTCCGCCAAAGATTGCGTGACATAGCGGCCGCCCGCGAGAACCCGCTTAACCGCCGTCACCAACTCCTCGGGAGCCCGATCTTTGGTGAGATAGCCCGCCGCCCCGGCTTTAAGCGCGCGCACCGCAAACTGCTCCTCGGCGTGCATGCTGAGCACAAACACCGGGACCGCCGGGAGCGCCCGCTTGACCCGTACCAGCGTTTCCAACCCGTCACCTCCCGGCATGGATACGTCGAGCAGCACCAGATCCCAGAGCCCGGTTCGCACGAGCTGTTCGACCTCCTGGCCGGTGGCCGCCTCCCCAACATCTAAATCCGGGAATGCCTCCCGCAGCAGGTCGCGGATCCCGCGACGCATCAAAGGATGGTCATCGGCGATCAGAAACTTCATCACCGCTGCTCATCCCAAGCGCTCTTTGGGCGCGTTGGCGCATTAATAAAGGGGGCAAGCATTCGCGTTAAGCCGCTGCCGCTACGACGAGGGCCTGATTGGAAAGGTAACAGTTAATGTCGTCCCTGGCGGCCCGCCGATGGTTAGCATCCCGCCGAGCTCCCGGGCCCGCTCCTCGATCCCGAGCAGCCCGAGTGAGCGCCGCGGCTCGCGTTCAGAGGGTTCAATCCCGCGGCCGTCGTCTCGGACCTCGAGTCTCGCGCTGCCTTCCGAGTGGTCCATCCGCACCCGGACGCGGCGCGCCTGGGCATGGCGGGCGACGTTGGTTAGGGCTTCCTGGGCGATGCGGTAGAGCGCGGTGGCCTGGGCCGGTGTCAGATCGACCGCCGCATCCAGGCTCGGCTCGACGCCGATCCCCGTGCGTTCGTGGAACTGCCGGAGCAGGAGATCGAGGGCCGGAACCAGACCGAGGTTGTCGAGCACGGCCGGTCGCAGCTCGGTGGCGACGCGGCGCACCAGGCTCACGGTCGCGTCGACGTGCCGGGACATAGCGTTGAGACGCTGCGCTATACGTTGGTCACTGGCCTCGTGATCTTCGATCCGGCGCTGTATCCAGGCGATGTCCATCTTGATCCCGGTCAGCGACTGTCCGAGTTGGTCGTGCAGCTCGCGCGCGATTTGAGTACGTTCTTCCTCGCGGCTGAGATTGAGATACTGCACCAGGTTGCGCAATTGCGCCCGGGATGCGGCCAGCGCCCGCTGCGTGCGCCGCCGCTCGACAATATCGAGGGCGATGCATACCGCGCCCTGCAAGCTGCCGTCGCGAGCGCGCAGAGGAGCGGCAGAGAACAACACCGGAATGCGTTGTCCATCCCGGCGATAATAATAGGTCTCCTGTTCGGTCACGCCGGTAAACAGGAACTCCAGTGTGAGCGCGGTATCGTTTAAGCCCAGGACGCGCTGAATCGAAGAGCCCGCCAAATCGCGCTCCGGATACCCCAAGAGCGAGCAGCTTGCGGGATTGACCGTTTCGATGACGCCCGTGGGCGAGACCACGATCAGCGACTCGGACAACGAGCGGATCACGTTATCGAGATAAGTCCGGGAGAGGGCGTTGCGTTCGAGAACCTCGGCCATCTGATTGAACGCGATAGCCAACCGACCGAGCTCGTCGTCGGACTCCGGTAATACCCGTCGCGATAGGTCGCCGGCCGCCAGCGCCTGCGTCGCGGCGAGCAGCGAGCGTATCCGCCGGGTGACGCTGCACAGGGTCAGGAATCCAGCGGCAACGCCGGCCAACAACGCGCAGAGGCGGAAGCCCGAACCCAGCGCGCTGGACTCATGGGCATACCGGTAGAAGTCGCTTATCAGGAATAGAGCGATGATAGCGCCCATTCCGAGCGCCAGTCTTCCTCCAATGGTCCAACGCATCGTCTGTGCTATGCCCGTTCTGGCCGGCCCGTTTTTATCCTTCTGGCTATCGCAAGCTGGTTGTTATTGACAGCAATAAAAGCAAAAACTACGATTGATCGGTTTTGAAAGCAATAAACCTATGAAGACCTTTAGCGCTACGCCTTCAGACATAGAACGCAACTGGTACGTCGTCGACGCCCAGGGCAAGGTGTTGGGGCGTCTCGCGAGCGAGATTGCCAAACGGCTGCGAGGGAAGCATAAACCCATATATACACCGCACATGGACACCGGTGACTACATCATTGTAGTCAATGCCAAGAAGATACAGGTCACTGGAAACAAACCCCAGGGGAAAATCTACTACAACCATTCCGGTTACACCGGTGGCCTCAAGTCGACCAGCTTCGACAAGCTCCTCCGGCGGGCGCCGCACCGTGTCATCGAGCGCGCGGTCAAGGGCATGCTCCCGAAGGGCCCGCTCGGACGCGAGATGTTCCGCAAACTGAAAGTGTACCCGGGGCCCAAGCACAAGCACAGCGCCCAGCAACCTCTAATCTTGGAACTATAACGATGCCAGCTCAGATCTATCGCGGCACCGGCCGCCGCAAAAGCGCGACCGCGCGAGTATTCGTTAAAGCCGGCGACGGGCAGATTGTTATAAACAAGCGTAGCTTGGACAACTATTTTGGGCGCGAAACGTCGCGCATGATTGTCCGCCAACCGTTGCAAACGGCGAACTTGGACGGGAAATTCGACCTCTTCATTACCGTGAAGGGCGGCGGCTCGTCGGGGCAAGCAGGGGCGATCCGCCATGGCATCACACGAGCGCTCATCGAATACGACGATAACCTCAAGAGTCCCCTGCGCCGCGCTGGTTTCGTCACCCGCGACGCGCGCGAGGTCGAGCGCAAAAAAGTTGGGCTGCATAAAGCGCGTAAACGGCCGCAGTACTCGAAGCGTTAAGCTCCGGGGCCCTCCCTGGGGGATCGTCTAGCGGTAGGACTACGGACTCTGACTCCGTCAACCTAGGTTCGAATCCTAGTCCCCCAGCCAAACGCTCTAACGGCGAATCCAAGCGACCCTCGCGGCGAACCGTTGCGCGAGCACTGATAAAAAAACACCCTCGCATCCTTTCGAGGGTGTACAGTGCCGGATCGCGGGGAGGGGGGATCGGACCCGGCGCCTGCCCGAGATGTATCGGCAGGATGCGCTGGACATTTACCGCTGCATCATAGCCAACCGCTGCGTTGCTGAAAATCGCTAGCCGATCGGGTACAGTTGCGCCCTCATTGCGTCAAGTGGTGATAGGAAACCAGCATGCGGCCCGAGTATCTCATTGCGCCGTCCATCCTCGCCGCGGACTTAGCTCGACTCGGGGAGGAGGCCGTCGGCGTCATTGATGCGACGGCTCAGGTGTAGCGCGGATGTCTTTACCAAAACCGGAGCTGGTGGTGCTGGATCTCGACGGCACGCTGGTCGATAGCGCCCCCGACCTCGCCTACAGCATCGACACGATGCTGGCCCAGTTGGGACTGCGGCCGCAAGGCGAGGATCGGGTAAGGACCTGGATCGGGAGCGGGGCGGAACGCTTGGTTAAACGCGCTCTCACGGGAGATCTCTATGCCGAACCCGAGAAAACACTTTTCCAAACGGCTGTTGGGCTCTTCTCGGATATTTATGGGCGGAACACATGCCGGCGAAGCCGCCTGTACCCTGGCGTCCGCGAAGGGCTCGATTATCTCCTCGCAACCAACCGCAAGCTTGGTTGTGTCACCAATAAACGCGAGCGGTTCACGCAACCACTTCTGAAATCATTGGGGATCTTCGAGAATTTCGCGGTCGTGGTTGCCGGCGACAGCTTGGCCGCCAAGAAACCCGACCCGCTGCCTCTGTTACACGTCGCGAGCGCAACCGGGATCGCCGCGGAAAGAAGTCTAATGGTCGGGGATTCGGTCAACGACGTAACAGCCGCCCGTGCGGCCGGGTTTTCGGTGGTCTGCGTGCGCTACGGATACAATAACGGCGAAGACATCGCGGACACTCGACCGGATGCCATCGTTGACTCGTTGGCCGAGCTCGTAACTTTGATCTAACGGCGGCTCACGAAGGACGATGGATCCCAACGATTTTACCCGCTTTGAAAAAGACGGCTATACGCGCATCCCCGTGATGCGGGAGATCCTCGCGGACCTGGATACCCCGCTCAGCGCTTACTTTAAGCTCGGAGATAGACCGCATTCCTATCTATTAGAATCCGTGCAAGGCGGCGAACAATGGGGCCGTTACTCCTTCATCGGGCTGCCGGCGCGGACGGTAGTGCGCGTGAATGGCCATGGCGTGAAGGTGGAAACGGACGGTGAAGTGGTGGAGCAGGCGATCACCGCGGACCCCCTAGGATGGATCGACCAATTTCGCGCGCGCTTTCGCGTGCCACAAGTCCACGGCCTACCGCGATTCAGCGGCGGGCTCGTCGGCTACTTCGGCTATGACACCGTGCGTTATGTCGAGCAGCGCATCGGCAACACGCGCAAGCCCGATCCGCTCGATTGCCCGGATATATTCTTGATGGTATCCGAGGAGATTCTGGTTTTCGATAACCTGCGCGGCAAACTCTCTCTGATCGTTCATGCCGATCCATCGCAACCGCTCGCCCTCGAACGCGCGCAAGAACGCATCGATGAACTGGTCCGCGGTTTAACCGGCGGCCAGGTGAATTCGAGCCTTCCAGCGGCGCCAAGAACCGTGCTCGAAGGAGATTTTCTTTCAAGCTTTGAACGCGATAAATTTGAGGCCGCCGTCCGTCGCATCAAGGACTACATCCTCGAAGGTGACGTGATGCAGGTGGTCTTGTCTCAGCGCCTGTCGGTGCCTTTTCACGCCCGCGCCACCGATCTCTACCGCGCCCTGCGCTGCCTCAATCCTTCCCCCTACCTCTATTATTTGAACCTCGGCGATTTCTTTATTGTCGGATCCTCGCCAGAGATCCTGGTGCGCTTGGATGAGGGTACCGTCACCGTCCGGCCGATTGCCGGGACCCGGCGCCGCGGCCGCGATTCAGAGGAAGATCTCGCGCTCGAGCAGGAACTCTTGCGCGATCCTAAGGAGCTTGCGGAGCACCTCATGCTCATCGACCTCGGTCGCAATGACATCGGGCGAGTGGCGCGGATCGGGACCGTGCAGGTCACGGATCGAATGATGATCGAACGCTACTCGCACGTCATGCATATCGTATCAAACGTCACCGGCCGGCTTGACAGCCACGAAAGCCCCATTGATGTACTGCGGGCGACCTTTCCCGCCGGCACCGTGAGCGGCGCACCCAAGGTACGGGCGATGGAAATCATCGACGAGCTGGAACCGGTGAAGCGTGGGGTCTATGCGGGGGCCGTCGGCTACCTATCGTGGAGCGGTAACATGGATCTAGCGATCGCGATACGTACTGCATTGATCAAAAACGGCATGTTGCACGTCCAAGCCGGTGCCGGAATTGTCGCCGATTCGCAACCGGCCCTGGAATGGAAGGAAACCCTCAATAAAGGCCGCGCCATTTTTCGCGCGGTGGCGATGGCGGAAGCGGGCCTCAATGGGAGATTTTAAGGTGGCGTTCGTTCGGGAAACGGCCAAAAAAAATCGGGAGACCGGTTGCCCGGCCTCCCGACACAGGAGATATTCAAAACTACGAGGCTGGGAGCAAGATACTACTCCCGCCCTTTCCTGTAGATTAACGATGGATTAAATTTTTGTAATCTTGCCCCCGGACCTAACACCGTCTCACCAAAGGGTGCATCCTACATCAACACTATGCATTAGCGCCGTTAACTAACGGGCTTCGCGATCATAATACCAAACGCCGAGCTGTTCTTGCTATGCGTATTCTTCTCGTCGAAGACGATCGCGACACCGCGGCGTACCTGGCGAAAGGCTTGCGTGAAGGCGGTTATACCATAGAACACGCATCCGAGGGGCGCGATGGACTGTTCTTGGCGACGAGCGAAGACTTCGATTTACTGATCGTCGATCGTATGCTCCCGGGTTTAAACGGTCTCGCGGTAATTGAAGCACTGCGGGCACAAGGAAATAAAGTGCCCGTTCTCATCCTCAGCGCGCTGGCGCAGATCGATGACCGTGTGCGCGGCTTGCGGGCGGGCGGCGACGATTACCTGACCAAACCGTATGCGTTTTCGGAGTTGCTCGCGCGCATCGAGGCGCTGCTAAGGCGCGGTCACTCCGCGGCGCCTACGACCAAGCTGGGATTCGCGGACTTGGAAATGGATCTGCTGACGCGCACCGTCACGCGCGCGGGTCGCAGGATCGATTTACAAGCGCGGGAATTTCGCCTCCTCGAATATTTGCTGCGTCACACCGGTCAGGTCGTGACTCGCACGATGCTCTTGGATGGCGTCTGGGACTACCACTTCGACCCGCAAACAAACGTCATCGACGTACATATCAGCCGCCTGCGCCAAAAAATAGACAAAGGCTTCGCGACACCGCTGTTGCACACGATCCGGGGCGCGGGTTATTCCTTGCGTGAAGATCCCTAGGCTACTCCAGACCACACTGTTCCGGCTATCGGTCGCCAACATGGCCGCTTTCGCGGCATCGGCCGGCGTGCTGCTCCTGTTCATTCATGATGCGACCGTGGCGTTCATCGATCGCGAAACGAACGCCACGATCGAAGCCGATTACCAGGGGCTGGCGGAGCAGTACGCGCGGCTAGGCCTTAGTGGATTGGCACGGGTCATCACCGAGCGCTTGAACGGCGATACCCAGACTGGGGAGCTGTACCTGCTGATCGATCTTTACCATCGGCCGGTGGCCGGAAATCTCGCCCTCTGGCCCACGGCTGAATCCAACGCGGACGAATGGATCCAGTTTGCCGTGGAAATTCCGAAGGCGTCGGGTCCCGTAATGCACGCGGCGCGCGCGAAGATCTTCGATCTCGCCGACAACCATCGCTTGCTTGTCGGCCGGGATATCGAAGAGCGGGTCGATTTTCAAGGTACCCTTACGGTATTCCTCGTCGCCTCGCTCGCGATATTCGTCGTTCTCAGCGGCATCGGGGGCATCCTTACCGGGCGCAATATTCTCGGGCGTGTCGACGCGATCGCCCGTACCACCGATAGCATCATCCGAGGCGATCTGAGCCAGCGCTTACCGATGCAAGGGATCGGCGATGAATTCGATCGGGTAGCGGAAAGTGTCAATCAAATGCTCAATCAGATCGAGCACCTGAGCACGGGAATGCGAACGGTCATCGACAGCGTGGCGCATGATCTGCGGGGACCCATCACGCGCCTTCGCAGCCATGTCGAACTGACCTTTAGTAAACCGCCTAGCATCGACTCCTATCGGCAGGCTCTCGACACGGCCCTGACAGAAACCGAGCGGCTACATCACACCGTCAACACTTTGCTGCATATTGCCCAGGCCGAGGCGGGCACGCTTGCGATTGAAATGGAGCGGGTCGATCTGTCTGCCGTCGCCCGCGACATTGCGGACTTATATCAGCCTCTGGGGGAAGAGCGAGGGTTACGCTTATCCATGGATGCCACGGCAAATGTCCATATCTTAGGACACCGCGAGTTACTCTCCCATGCCATCGCCAATCTCATCGACAACGCGATTAAGTATACGCCGCAAGGCGGCGCTATCGGCCTGACAGTTTCGGCCGTGGGGCCACGCGCCACGGTCACCGTAGCGGACACTGGGCCGGGCGTCTCCCCCGAGGACCGGGAGCGCGTTCTACAGCGTTTCGTGCGCCTCGAAGCCAGCCGCACGACCGCGGGCAGCGGCTTAGGTTTGAGCCTCGTCGCGGCGGTCGCGCAACTGCACGAGGCGGAACTGAGGCTCGGCGATAACGCGCCGGGCCTGCGCGTCGAGGTGATTTTCCGCACGGCCGCCGAAGTCTGAAAGGTGCTTTTCAGACGGACACTCAGAAAGACATGAGATCCTTCATCTCAAAATTCACCGTATTACGCGGCGCCGTCCCGGAGCTATGGGTTATCTTCGCAAGCAAGGTGCTGGCGATCCTCGCCTACAGCGTGATGAACATGACCTTGGTGCTCTGGCTCTCCGCGGACCTAGGCTATAGTGATACGGAAGCAGGTTTTCTAATCGCGGCCTGGTCGTCGCTCATGACGCTTTTCACCGTGCTGGCGGGATCCTTTGTCGATGCCGTCGGTCTGCGCCGGGCTCTGCTGCTTGGTTTCGCTATTAGCATGCTCGCACGGGCGATCATGACCTCTACCACAGTAGCGTGGCTCGCGCTCCCGCTCGGGCTCATGCCGCTGGCACTGGGTGAGGCCTTATTGACACCGGTTATGGTGGCCGCGGTCAAGCGCTTCTCTACGGTGCGCCAGCGCTCGATGGCCTTTTCGGTATTCTACACGGCGATGAACGTCGGGTTCGCGGGCGCCGGCTGGATCTTCGACGCGGTACGCCAGCAACTCGGCGAATACGGCAACTACAAACTCCCACTGCTCGAGGACACGCTGAGCACCTATCGCACACTGTTCCTCGTAAGCGTGGTCTTGTCCGGCCTCGGCTTGATCGCGGTATATCTTAGTCTTCGGGATGAGATCGAGGTCACCGATGCGGGCAACGGGAGCGGCGCTCTTGAGACTCGCCCCGGCTTCGCCTACCGCGACGCGCTACCACGAGCGATGCGCCTCTTTACGGGGCTCTGGCAGCAACCCGCGTTCTATCGTTTCCTGGTCTTTTTATCGTTGGTCGTGGGCGTGCGCCTCATCTTCTACCACATGTACTACACCTTTCCCAAATACGGGATCCGCGAGCTCGGCGCCAGCGCGCCGATCGGACAGCTATTCGGAGTTCTGAACGCCGTGATGATCATCGCCCTGGTGCCGATGGTCGGGGCGCTCACGCAGGGGATCCCGGCCTACCGCATGGTCAGCTTCGGCAGTCTCATCGCCGCGCTTTCGGTATTTTTCATCGCCGTACCGCCCGCGATCTACGTGCCGCTCGCCGCCAGCCGGGTGGGCGACCTCATCGTGCATGCCTGGCTGGGGATCCCTGGCATCGTGGACCCCCGCTACATGGGTATTTTCCTGTTCGTCTGTTTCCTCTCCCTCGGGGAGGCGCTGTGGTCGCCGAAGCTCTATGAGTATACGGCCGCCATCGCTCCACAAGGCCAAGAGGCCTCCTATATGTCGCTCTCCTTCCTGCCGTTTTTCATCGCAAAGTTCTTCGTCGGGATGCTCTCCGGGTTTCTGCTCGGGAACTATTGTCCCGAGACCGGCCCGCGCGATTGCGAAACTTTGTGGTTGCTCGTCGGGCTCATGGCGCTTATCACGCCCCTCGGTCTGTTCGCGTTACGGCGATATCTCCAGGGCGACGAGCCGGAACGCGTCGGGATCAGTCCGGCCGCTTGATACCGGAGATCATGCAGCGCACGGGCGGTTCATCGGCGCGTCATTGGGGATGGTTTGGTTGAATTATTCAACTCCTTCGCCGATAACCCGGAAAAACCTGCGCTCCCCACGGCGTTTTTTTAACCCAAGAAACTCTTCCTCGATGCCAAGCTTCTTGATTGTTTCCGATACGGAGGATTTCCGCGTGCTACTTGCGCAGTTGCTCGCAATCGAGTGGCCAGACGTGGAGGTAGAGGATCGGGAGCTTCGCTCGGGGGATAAGACCTCCCCACCTTGGCCGAGGGTCGACCTCGTGCTGCTCGATTGTGGCGCGAGCCATAGCGAGGGTTTGGAATGGTTGCGTGGGGCGCCTGCCCCTCCCGAGCGCCCGCCGATCATCGCCCTGACCGACCCCGAGGATAGCGAGGCGGCGGCTCAGGCCTTGGTCCTCGGCGCCGCGGCGTGCCTGTCGCGGAGGGACGTGTCCAGGGTGCGACTGACCGCGGCGATTAACGCTGTGCTGCAGCGGCAAGTCGCGGGCGAAGCCTCGGCCGCAGCCGCCGTGGACTCCGAGAAAACCCTGCTGCTGTCCGAACTCGGGGTCGAATCCCTTCCAAGCGCGACGGTCGCGGATCCACCCGGTTGCGGCGATCACGCGCGCATCAAGATCGCCGGCTACCAGGTGATCAGGGAACTCGCTAAAGGCGGCATGTCCATCATCTTCCTGGCGAATCACTTGCGGGCTGGGACAACGGTGGCCTTGAAGGTACTGGACGAAAAACTGCTTGAGGATGAACAGTTCATCACGCTGTTTATACGCGAGTATGGTCTGATCGCCAGCATCCAAAGCCGCTACGTGGTAAAGATCTACGATCAAGGTTTCACCGATTTGAACGCCTACATCGTGATGGAGTACTTCTGCCACGGCGCGCTCAAGGATCGCCTCAAAAGCAGGGCGTTCGCGCGCCACGAGGCGATGGCCGTGTTTTACGAGATCCTGATGTCACTGCGGGACATACACGCCCACGGTATCGTGCACCACGATCTAAAACCGCAGAACATTATGTTCCGGAGCGACGGCGGTTTGGCGTTGATCGACTTTGGGATCTCCACACGACTCGATACAGAACCCAATGCGGTCTTGGGTACAGAGACCATACTCGGCACGCCCCACTACATGAGCCCCGAGCAATGCGAGGGGCGGCAGGGCGATCACCGCAGCGATCTCTATAGCACGGGCGCCATCCTCTACGAAATGCTTACCGGCGCCAAGCCGTTCACTGCGCGGGATTGGACCACCTTGCTGCGCCAGCACATCAGCGCGCCGATCCCCCGTTTACCGTCCCAACTATCGGCTTATCAAACCTTGGTCGACCGCTTGCTCGCCAAGCGGCCCGAGGATCGCTATCAATCCGCAAGCGAAGTGCTCGACACGGTCGACCGCAGCTTTGTGCCTCACACAGCCTGAACTGCGCCAACCAGCGCCGGCTTAACTTAACGCCCGCCGTCATGCCGCGGGACGTTGTACGAAACCGGCGATTTGATCAAGTAACTGTTGCTCTGCGTAGGGCTTTCCGAGGAAGGCATCCACCCCCAAAACCAAGGCGTGCCGGCGATGCTTTTCCGCAGCGCGCGAAGTGATCATGATGATCGGAACATGCGCCGTTCTTGGGCTCTGCCTGAGCTTGCGGGTGAGATCGAATCCATTCATGCGCGGCATTTCTATGTCGAGCAGGATCACATCCGGCAGACTAACAACCATTTGCTCCATGGCATCCATTCCATCGCGCGCGGTCGTCACCTCGTAACCGTGTCGTGACAGCAAGCGTTGCGTGAACTTTCGTACGGTCAGAGAATCGTCCACGACCATGACCAGGGGCGCCGCCGGTGCCCGGGCACCGGGGGAATCGGCCGCGCGCGGCGCCGCGATCGCCGCCTCGCTCCGATGCGCCAGCTGGACTGGATTGAGGATTAGAACGCTCCGTCCATCACCCAGCGCTGTCGCTCCGAGGATCCCCGGGACCCCGCTGAGCTGCGGGCCCACGCCCTTGATAATGACCTCGCGATTACCAATGACCTCATCGACCAAGACCGCGGCGTGGCCGCTGCCCTCGTGGAGCAGCAAGAGCTTCTGTTGGCGCATGACACTCACCACGCACGCCGAATCACCGAGGAGCCTGGGCAGATAATGGACTGCCGGGTACTCGCGGGTAGCATGAACAAAAGGGCGCCTATGCTCATTCCCTTCCCGGTGCTCGGCCTTGGCTTCAAGAACTTGCTCGAACATGGCCGAGGGGATAGCGTAGAGGGCGCTCGCGGCACGCACCAGTACCGCATGCACGATGCTGTGGGTGACCGGCAGAAACAAGGAAAAGCAGGCGCCGGCGCCTGCTTCAGAGCGTACCTCGATACGGCCTCCCGCGCCGGTGACGGCATTCAGCACCGCATCCATGCCCACACCGCGGCCGGCAAGTCCGGTCACCTCGTCGGCGGTCGAAAACCCAAGGGAGAAGATGAGCTGCATCGCATCCTCATCGCTAAGCGGCGCGCCCTGTCCGATCATCCCCTTCTCCGCGGCCTTGGCGCGTAGGCGTGCCGGATCGAGCCCCGCACCGTCATCGGCTACCGTGATTACGATGCCGGGCGACGCCGGGCGGACGGTTAAAACCACCTCGCCGTGTTCTGGCTTGCCCGCCCGCACGCGGACGGCCGGGCTCTCGATGCCATGCACAACGGCGTTGCGCAAGAGGTGCTCGAGCGGCGCCACGAGCTGGTCTAAAAGCGCGCGATCGAATTCAAGGTGCTCGCCATTGATCACGAGACCCGCGTCCTTGCCAACCTCGCGGGCGGCCTGTCGCACGACGCGGTAGAGGCGGTCCGCCACGCTTCGCAATGCCAACGCGCGAACGCTCATGAGGTCCTGATGGTGTTGCCGGGTGATGCGTCCTTGTTCGGCGAGAGCGGCGCCCATGCGTTCGATAGTCTCGTCCAGATGCTGGTGCAGGATGTGGCTGTCGCTGATGCTTTCGGCCATCATGCGCGTGATCTCCTGGATGCGCGTATAGCGGTCCAGCTCCAACGGATCGAATCCCTCGGTACTCGCTTGGCGCTGGGCCAGACGCGAATGAATCTGACTTTCGGTTTGAATTTCAATCTCGTGCTGCTGTTCCCGTAAGCGCGTAAGAACGCCCAGAAGATCCTCAAGCCCGCGCTTGAGTTGCGCCATTTCGGCCTCGACCAGCGAACGCCCGATGCTGATTTCGCCCACCTGATTCACCAATCGCTCAACCATGTGCACGCGTACTCTCAATAGCGAATCACCGGAAGCGCTCGGCGGCGCCTTCACGCGGCGCGGACGCGTGGTGCTCGTTAGCCCCGCTGGCACGGCTATCGGCGGGGCGTTGGGTGCGACCTCGCGCCGCCGGTCGAGATCGGCCCGAAGGCGCTCGATGGCAACCGCCACCAAATCAAAACGATGCTCAAGATCGCCAAATTCGCTCGCCAGCGGAGCACCCCTGCCGGTCAAGGCCTCCACTCGCCCCTCGATGTGGTGGACGAGATCGCCGATGTCCGTGATACCTGCCGTATGTGCGCTGCCTTTGAAATTGTGCAGGGCCCGGAGTAGCGCCTGCGGCGCCTCGCGCTCCGACGGATCGGCTCTCCACGCGCGCAACCCGGCGCCTATGGCGGCAACGCATTCCCCGCCTTCCTCGACAAACACCGACAACAATTCTGCCTCCGCACCCTCATTCTCACGCATTGCCGCGACGGGCGACGCGACCGATTGGCCCGGCGTGAGCGACGCCGGATCGGTTGCCGTGTTGCAGACCACCGAGTCTCCTGCTGTATTTCCGGTTGCGCTCTTGGCGGTCATTCCTTCTACCAAGGACACGATTGCGCCGCGCACCACCGCACCCTGAGAGACAATTTCGCCGGAGGGCGCTTGCCGCTGCCGGAGCGCATCCAGCATGTCGCCGACCAGCGCCAGGGCCTTGTGCATGAGAACGCGGGCTGGTTCGTCGAGATGCTTCGATTGCCGGATCAGCGTGTCCAGCCACTGTTCCAATGCATGCGCCAGATCCGCAAGGTAGGGCAGGCCGACGGTGCGGCTGATGCTCGCGAGGGTATGCGCGGGCAGTACGAATTCAGCGTCGAGCGCCGCCTCAGAGTGCTTGCTGAGCTGATCGACTTGGTCCATTAACCGGCGCTGATGCTCCGCGGCCTCACGTTGGAAAATCACGAATAGGGTGGCCGGAATGGCCGCGCTACCGATGAGGATATCCGGCTCCACGACGTCCGGAACCGTCGCCGGGGTAGCGGTTGCGCCCGCCAGCGCGCATAGATCGCTGGCTTTCATACGCGCGGCGCCGGCCAGTAACTCCGCGTTGTCCGCATTCACGCGGCCATCCCGTTTGAGCCCGCCCGTCCACTCCGCGAACCGCCGCTGGGCTAGAGCGAGGAGATCGAGCAGCGCCGGCGTTGCCGGTTTACGCAGTTCCAGCCATGAGTTCAGCAGATCCTCCAACGCCCACGCGGATGCGCTTAGCGCAGTGAGCCCAACCATGCGGCTACTACCCTTGAGCGTGTGAAAGCCGCGCCGGATCTCGGTTAAGGCGACATGATCGGATGATTTCCGGCGGCAGGTCTCCAGGTGCTGGGCAAGCGCCGCCACGATCTCGTTCGACTCCTCGATGAATACGGCCAAGAGCTCACCGGCCTCGTCCACAACAGGTACGCTTGCCGTGGCTAGCGCTTGAGAGTCGCCTTCCGCCGGCGCCGTGGCGGATAAAAGCTCCTTGCGCTTTGAGACGCCTGCGCCGGCGATCGGCAACTCGGTGTCCCGCAAACTCAAGAGATCGAGCCGCGGAGAATCGGCATCGCCGCCTCGGTCTATGAGCGTTTGGCAATAGAGTTCTAGGCTGCAGATAGCCTCCGCGACACGCCACGTCGGCTTCTCCGTGAGGGGGAGGTCGGGTCGCGCAAGCTCGGTAACCTGGCCGTGGATCTTGCTCGCCAGATCCGCGGCCCGGTCCAGTCCGAGCATACGCAAGACCGCACTGCACGCGGAAAGTGACCCACCGAGAGCGTGAAGCTCACCGGCTGTCGATCGATCGACCATAAACTCCGCCAGCACCTGCTCGGCATGCTTGATCCGTGCGAGTACCTCATGCGCGGCTGGCACGGTCGAGTCCGCAAGCCAAAACATCGGGAAAACCAGCATGCCATCGGCCGCATGGGGTTCCGCGGACAGACGGGCAGTTAAAGTTTCGATCCCTGCGGCAATCGACGGGTCGACGCGAGAAAGCTCACTTGCGTTCTCCGCCGCGAGCAGCGCAGCGGCGATCTCGACCGTCCATCCTGCCATGGCAGGCGGCCGTGGGGTCGAGGCGCAGGCGCCGATGGCTTGCAAGAGGCCTTGCACGTTGCCGAGCGCGTAAGCGTTCTGCGCTGCCCGTGCAATCTGCTCACGGAACTCCGCGAGTGCCTCCCTTTGGCCTTCACAAAACTGCTCCCAGGCGCTTTTTGCGGCCCGCAACGCCTCGCGAAGCTCACCTCTCCAGGGTGCCGCGATCGCCCCAGCGACAAGCTTCTCCGAGGTAATAGACAGCAGCGAACCTAGACCGAATGGAGCGATGGCGTCGCGTAAGCGGGCGCTGGCCGTTGGGGGCACCGCGATCAGGGCCAGAATATCGCAAAGCAATGGGGCGTCACCCGCTAAGGACCCTGAGCGCAGGCGTCTTAGCTGCTGTTCAATGCGTGCGCAAAGTTTCTTGGTGCTTACGTCTCCCGGTATGATGCCCAGGCGCAGGCATTCAATGAATAGCGCCGCCAAGCGCCACAAGCTTCGACGGGGTGCAGGCCACAGGCGCGCGACACGAGCGAGCCCCTGATGCATCGATTCGAGGCCCGTGGAATCGTCACGCAGCCAGCCCAGAAGCCCACGTTGATACGCCTCGTGGCCCTGCCTGAGCAACGTCTCGGCGTCGCTATCGGGCTGCTTTTCTTGGAGCTCTTGCAGCAGGGGGTGAAGCGTGGTCGCGGTACCGGTTCCAAGCTCGCTGGCCACGGCACCGAGGCATCCCGCTGCGACGGCTGCGGCCTTCGCGTCCGACGATGCACCGCTCAAGGCAATCTCGGCGAGCTCGAGGAAAAAACGCGCCTGCACTGGCGCCCCGACCATCTCAAGGACCCCTACCGCCCGGCGTAGCCTTGCCCCCACGTGCCGCGACGCCGTGTCATCGGGCAATCCGGTTGCGCACCGTTCGATGGACTCCCTGGCCTGGGTGAGTTCCGCGCATAGCGTACTGGTCACCACGCCGAGCCCGGGTGCGAAAGAAGCTGCACCGATCATCGATTCGATCCCGCGCCGCCGAACTACAGTCGGAATCTGGCCACCGATCCGCGGAGATTGCGGGCGGTTTCCCCGAGCTTGATGACAGAGGTTACGATTTGCGCGGCGCCAACCGTCGTCTTATCGGTAACCTCCAGGATCTGGGTCATCCCGAACGAGACTTGTTCGGCGATTTCGGTCTGCTTTTGCGTGGCCACCGAGATCGATTGGACCAGGTTTGCGAGCCGCGGCGTCACGTTCTGGATATCTAAGAGCGCTTGATTGACGGCCACGGATAGTTTCGTTCCTTCTACTACTTGGTTGGTGCTTTGTTCCATGGCAACGACAGCATCGCTGGTATCGGCCTGAATGCTCTTGACGCGCGCGGCGATCTCCTTGGTGGCTTTCGTGGAACGCTCGGCCAGGCGTTGCACCTCTTCGGCCACGATCGTGAAGCCGCGGCCGGCTTCGCCCGCGGCCGCCGCCTGGATCGCCGCGTTCAAGGCGAGCACATTGGTTTGCTCGGTAATGTTATCGATGAGGGAAACGATGTCGCCGATCTCCTGCGAGCTCTCCCCGAGACGCTTGATGCGCTTGGCCGTCTCCTGGATCTGCGCGCGGATCTCATCCATGTTGGCGAGGGTGGAACGCACGGCCTCGGCCCCGCCGTTGGCGGCGTTGAGCGACAACATAGCCACGTCCGCGCAACGCGAGGCGTTTTCCGATACCTCCGTGATCGACTGCGCCATGGTCTGTACCGAGGCGGCGGTCTGTTTGATCTGCTCCGACTGATCTGTCGTGGAGACGGCTAGCACGTTGGCGATGGCACGGCCACGTTCCGTGGACGCCTTGACTTGCGCCGATGCCTTGTCGATGTCCTGGACTAGGTCACGAAGCGCCTCAATCGTCACGTTGATAGAGTCCGCGATCGCCCCGGTGATCTCCGCGCTTACCGTGGCCCGCGCCGCCAAGTTGCCGCTGGCGACTTCGCCGAGCTCATTCATAAGCAACAGGATCGCCTGTTGGCTTCGCTTGTTTTCAAACACCACGCGCTGCGTTTCCCGGTCGCGTTCCACCGCGGCCCGTCGCTGAGCCCCGCTCAGCGCGCCTAAGGCCAAGATCGCGAGGAAGCAAAACCCGCCAACGAGCGCGAGGCGCGTCCATAGCGTCGCCCTGAGATCGGTCATTCTGACAACCAAGCTCTCGTTCAAGGCCGCGGCGCTCGCGTGTGCGAGCGCTAACAGACTATCAACGACCCCGACGATGGCGTCGCTCCGGGCGCCGGAATTGACGCCGACTCCGTTCACCGCCACAGCATCGCCCGGCAGCACGGCGGCCGATCCGGAGACCGGAGGATCCAGCGGCGCGAGTGTTGCCAGTTCACTGAGCGAGACATGCGCGGCCTCGGCCGTGGACCGGACTGTAGGCCGAAACGACCCATCCAAGCCGGTTGCGCGTTTCACGCTGTGCTGCAACTGCTCGGCGAGCATCGACATCACGCCCGAATTCCAAGCCTCCGTGATCCCACCCATGACCGCCGGTATGTTTCGTGTCAGAATTTCCTGAAGATAATAACTATCGGGGTCTGAGTCGATTGTCAGGTGCGATCGATCGGCTACGTCGCGAATCAGCGCGGCGATCCGCTTCAGAAGGGCGCCGGTCGCGACTTGGCGTTCGACGGTGTCCATGCCGACAAGGCCGCTCATGAGCCGGCGCCAGTCGGCCTCCGTTTGCCTCCAAAGGTGACCGACCCCCAGAATCGCTCCGAGGCGCTTGTCGGCCGCGCTCGCCGCTTGGCGCGCTTCATCGATAGGTTTTGTAAACTCTGGGTCGGATCCACGTGTGTCGCCGCGGCCCGGGACGGCCATCCACGCTCGATAGGCTTGCAAGCTCCGCTCAAGATCGAGCAAAGGGACGAGGTACTCGATCCCCATCCTTTCTTTCCCGGCAATGTCGATGCGCGCGTTCAAATCGCTGCTGACGACGTAGATCAAGGCGCAGACGGGTAACACGAACAGCATCCCACTGATCCTGCCCGCTCGATTCAGACGGGCGCGCCGGAATTGGAGGTGCGATGCCTTTGCATCCTCGCATTCAGTCTCTGGCGGTAAACTTAGGGTAATCGCTTCAGCACTCATAGTATTCGCCTGCACGTGGTCCTACACGACCTGGCAAAGGTTCCTTGGTCCTGCGTGTGTTGGAGCCCGATCATGCGCGGTCGCTTCGGTTCGCCGCCTGGTAGAAATCCGGATCGCCGGCTAAGCGGGTCATATCGAGCGTTCGCCACACCGTCCCGAGTTCGTCAACACGCTCCCCCGCATGCCACGGAAACTGATCGCCTTGGCCGGCGTCACGCGGGACCTCCCCGAGCCGCCTCAGTCCAAGCGCACGGGAGACCAGCAGACCGAAAGGTACGGTGAGCCTCGGACTGGCGAGGATGATGCGGTTTTCCACAGTGATCGGCGTAATGCTTGCGTGCGTGCGAAACGCGGCTAGATCCACAATGCCGTAAAAGGTACCGCGGACATGGGCAAGACCGCGAAACCAGGGTTTGGTGTGAGGGACGGCGACCAGCGCGGGCACCGGTAACACTTCGCTAATATCGAGTAAATCGCACTCCCAACGTTCTTCGCCCGCTTGGATACCGAGCACCGAGCGACCGGGCGCGGTGTTTACCGTGCTCTGTAAGCGCGCCGCAAGCCGCTTCTGGAACTCCACCAACCTTATCCGATCCAGCATAGCTCTACGACAGCGCTTGGATCTTGCCGAGCAGCTCGGCGGCGTTGATCGGCTTGATCAGGTAATCTCGCGCCCCCTGGCGCAATCCCCAAGTCTTATCGGTTTCTTGACCCTTGGTGGTGCAGATGATGATGGGGATATGCTGCGTTGCTTGATCCCTCACGATCGTGCGGGTGGCCTGGAAACCGTTGATTCCGGGCATCACGATGTCCATCAGGATCAGATCGGGCAACAACTGCTTGGAACGGGCGATGGCTTCTTCCCCGCTTTCGGCCATGAGGACGGCATAGTGATTCTTGGTCAGAATTTCCAACAGAACCGCGCGGTCAGTGGGCGAATCGTCCACGACGAGAACATTTTTAATCGGCATGTCCGGCAAGCATTCAGATCATGACGCGGCCCTGCATGCGTACGTTGCCACCGCATTCAGGAGGCTGTCCCGGGTAAAGGGCTTAGTCAGATATTCATCGGCGCCTAGGAGCTTGGCGCGAGCGCGGTCAAAGACATTGTCCTTGCTGGTCAGCATGATGACAGGTGTCGCTTTGAATCGGGGATGCTTTTTCACCACGGCGCAGACCTGATAGCCGTCGAGTTTCGGCATCATCACATCCACGAAAATGAGATCGGGTTTAAAGTCCGGTATTTTGGCGAGTGCATCGAAACCGTCTTCGCCGAAAACGACTTCGCAACCCGCCTTGCGGAGGAAGATGTCGGCGCTGCGGCGAATCGTGTTGCTGTCGTCCGCCACCAGCACCTTGACCCCGGAAAGGATATTCTCAGTGCTCATTCGGGCTCTCTCATCCCTCGCTCGGATCTCACGTTTGGCAGCTTATCGACCGTTGGACTGGTTGCTTTAAGTAGCGCCTGAGCGCGGCCGACGTCACTGACGGGATCTGCGCTCGCCGGGGTCGCGCGCAGTTGCTTTCGCCCCACTCAAAACTCCCCGATCGCGCGCGCAAGTTCGGCCACGTACAGGCTCTACGCCGTCGCTTCCCCTGGAACGTCGATGGTTTATAATCGTCCGAATAAAGCGCGACATTATCGGCCAGAGCAATGTTTCACCTGCCCATCTATTACCAGGTCAAAGACCGCCCGTGTCTGGTCGTGGGCGGCGGTGAGGTGGCCACGCGGAAAGCCGAGTTGTTACTTCGGCGCGCGGCGCGGGTGATCGTCGTCGCGCCGCGGATCAGCTTGCGCCTAAGGAGCTTGTCAGAGACGGGAGCGATTACGCATGTTGGGCGAGAATTCAAGCCGGAGGACCTGCGGGAAGCATGGCTCGCGTTCGCCGCAACCGACGACCCGCAAATCAACGCAACGGTGGCTCGCCACGCGCGGCGCCTCGGAGTTCCGGTGAATGTGGCCGATGATCCAGCGTGTTGCACGTTTATCATGCCGTCGATCATTGAGCGTGCACCGGTTCAGATCGCGGTCTCAACGGGCGGCGCCTGTCCGGTGCTTGCGCGCCTGCTCCGCGCTCGATTGGAAACACTGATCCCCGCCGCGTACGGTCGCCTCGCTGCATTAATGGCTGAGTTTCGTGATCGCGCCCGTTTGCGTTTCGACGACCCCACCGCGCGCCGGCGGTTTTGGGAACGGATCCTCCAGGGACCCATCGCGGAGATGCTATTCGCTGGACGCGAGCAAGCGGCGGTGACCGCGTTAACCCGGGAGTTTGATGCGGAATCGCCCGGCCCGAAACTCGTGGGCGAGGTCTACTTAGTGGGCGCCGGCCCGGGCGATCCGGACCTTTTGACCTTCCGGGCTCTCCGATTGATGCAGCAAGCCGATATCGTGCTCTATGACCGTCTTGTAGCCCCCGCCGTGCTTGATCTCGTGCGCAAGGACGCCGAGCGCCTCTATGTCGGCAAGGAAAGCAGCCGCCATTCCGTACCGCAGCACGAGATCCACCGCAAACTCATCGAGCTCGCCCGCCAAGGCCAGCGAGTGCTGAGACTCAAGGGTGGCGATCCGTTCATCTTCGGGCGCGGGGGCGAGGAAATCGACACGCTCTCGGCGGAGGGCATCCCGTTTCAGGTGGTGCCCGGTATCACGGCGGCCGCCGGCTGCGCGTGCTACGCCGGCATCCCCTTGACACACCGCGATTACGCGCAGTCCTGTGTATTCGTCGCCGGGCACCTCAAGGAAGGCTCCTTGGACCTCAACTGGGATGCCTTGGTACAACCACGGCAAACGATCGCCGTCTATATGGGCTTGCAAGGGCTCGCGCTTTTTTGCCAGGGATTGCTAGCGCACGGCATGGCCGCCGATACCCCCGTCGCATTGATCCAGCAAGGTACCACCCCGTCGCAGCGGGTGATCATCGGAACGTTAACCAGCGTGCCGTCTCATGCCCAAGATGAAAATATGCGCGCGCCTCTCATGGTCATCGTCGGCGAAGTGGTGCGGTTACACGAGAAGCTCGCGTGGTTTAATCCGCCCGGCCGCGCCACCGAGACCGGGTCGACGGGGACAGCGGATCACCCCGGCATCATCGAAAAGGTTTAGCGTTGTTTGCCGATAACGGGTAACGAACGTGGGGTCCAATTTGCTAGCTGTATAAACGCCATGTTGCTCACGGCTTACGAAGATAGTTGTCAACGAATGTAACGATCAGAAGTTACCGAGGTTCCGTATGCTTAGGATTGCCAAACCTTGCCGCTTCGGGCCGGTGCGTGCCGGAGAATTAGGGCGCCTTCCATTGATTGTCGCGCTAATGGTAGTCGGGATAACGGTCGCCCCGCCGCTGCAAGCCCACCCGCGTTATGCCTCGATCGTCGTCGATGCAGGCTCCCGTGCGGTAGTACACGAATTCAATGCCGATCACCGCAGGCAACCGGCTTCGCTCACGAAGATGATGACGCTGTATCTGGTCTTCGAAGCGCTCGAGCAGCAACAACTCCGGCGCGATCAGCAACTGCGGGTCTCGGCCCACGCATCCCGGATGCAGGCGACTCGGCTGGGCCTACGCCGCGGCCAAATGATTCGCGTCGACGATGCCATCCTTGCCTTGATAACGCATTCGGCAAATGATGCGGCGGTGGTGCTCGCGGAAGCCCTTGGCGCCACCGAAACCAACTTCGCTCGCTTGATGACCCTGAAGGCCCGCTACCTCGGTATGCCCAACACTCGCTTTTACAATGCCTCCGGGCTGCCCGACGGCCGCCAGTACAGTTGCGCCCGCGACATGGTAACGCTGGGCCTGGCGTTGTTGAACGACTTCCCGCGGCATTATCCGCTGTTCGCGACGACGCACTTCCGTTATAAGGGCCGCTCCTACCGTAACCACAACCACCTGCTCGGTGGCTACGCCGGGAGCGATGGCATTAAGACCGGGTATGTACGCGCTTCGGGCTTCAACCTGGTCGCCTCGGTCAAGCGCGGTGATCGCCGGTTGCTCGCGGCCGTATTGGGCGGCCGAAGCGCGCGTTCTCGCGACCGCCAAATGGCGGTATTGCTCGACGCCGGTTTCACGAGCTTGGCCAGAGTGAAAGAGATCGCCTCGCTTGCTAGCCCGCCGGCGCTCGCGGCACCTCCAAAAAAGCGCGGCCGGTATCGGGTGCATGCGGCGCGCGCACGATTGATCCCGACAACGACGGCGTCCGCTAAACAAGTTGAGCCGGCGGTGCCGAACGAGGCAAATCCTTCTGAGGGGGCCGATTGAACACGCTCGATGGCGGGACCCTCACGTTGGCACGATCACCTCTCAACCAAACAGCAACTTTGCCTTCTCCAAGGTCCTAAAGATCCCCCACAGCAGGGGTAAACCGACCAAGGTCCACGCGATGGCGACCAATAGCCAGCTCAGTGGGCTCGGGTGCTCGTGGTTTCCGGTTTCGTTCATAGGCGCTCGCGATTATTTCTGCTTTCCAACCCAACCTCATGCGCAATTCGGCGCTCGGTGGCTAATTCTTTATCGCTCATGTAGTACTTCGGAGCCACAGGCCGCATCGCCAGGTTACAGAAAAACCCCATTACGAGTAAACCGGCCAAGACATACATTGTGGTGTTGTAGGCTTGCGCCACGGGCACGCCAAGCGCCACTTGGTATTCGCGCAGGTAGTTCACGAGCACCGGCCCCAATACCCCCGCCGTTGACCAGGCCGTTAACAAGCGGCCGTGGATGGCGCCGACGAATTGCGTGCCGAAAATATCGGCCAGATAGGCCGGTATTGTGGCAAAGCCGCCGCCGTACATCGTCAGAATCAAGCAAAAGATCGCGACAAACAGCGCGGCGTTCTTGATCTCCCCGGCGAAGGGTGCGGATGCATACAGCACCGCGCCCAAGGAAAAGAATAGGAAATAGGTACCCTTGCGCCCAATATAATCGGATAGGGAGGCCCAGACGATGCGGCCGGCGATATTAAAGAGACTCAGCAGACCGGTAAACGCCGCCGCGATCGTCGCAACCTGCGCGGCCTGCTCGACGGTGAGGTCCTTGAGCGGCATGTCCAATCCGATGAGCTTACCGCCGAATACCTCTTGGAGCATGGGCGAGGCCACGCCGATGACGCCGATACCCGCGCTCACATTCAGACACAGCACACCCCACAGGAGCCAAAAATGAGGCGTTTTATGGGCCATATTGAGGTGCACATGCGCGGACGTGATCATGCGCTTGCGCTTAGCGTTCGGCTGCCAGCCCGACGGCGCCCATCCTAGCGGCGGCACGCGGTACCCGAATGCTCCACCCATCATGGCGACAAAATAAATCGCGCTCAAGGTCACGAAGGTTTCCCATACGCCGACCGAATCGGGCCCCGCGTAATACTTCATCAGTAGATCGGCGAGCGGCGCGCCGATCATCGCCCCGCCGCCGAACCCCATGATCGCCATGCCCGTGGCCATGCCGCGGCGGTCCGGAAACCATTTGATCAACGTCGACACCGGCGAGATGTACCCCAGGCCCAGGCCGATTCCGCCGATCACCCCCGATCCGAGCCACAACAACCAGATGTGATGCCAGTACACTCCCGCCGCGGAGATCAAGAACCCTCCGGCCCAGCAACAGGCGGCGTAGACGCCAGCCTTGCGCGGGCCTTCGCGTTCCACCCATTGCCCGAAAACCGCGGCCGAGGATCCTAGGAACACGAAGAAAAGCGTATAGAGCCAACCGAGCGCACTGCGTTGCCAATCGCAAGGCCCAGAGTCGCCATAGCCCAGAATTCCGCGCCAGGAGTCTATGATCCCATGGCCTCTATCCGTGTCACAGGGGACCGGCTCGGCTATCCCGACCGCATGTTCAAGCGGGATCCAGAACACGCTGAACCCGTAAGCCATCCCGATAGACAGGTGGATGGCCAGCGCAGCGGGCGGCACTAGCCAACGATTGAAGTTCGGGCGCGCAATAGTTCGTTGCTTGGATAACCAGTTTGCCATTTGCCTAGCTTACGTTTGATTTTGTCGCTGAGGATGATAGCGGGAGATGGTTAGAATTAGAACGTATGCGCGTTCCATGCGAAATGCACCGCAATGCTAGCGGCATACCCGAGCGCCACGGCCCACGTCCACTTAAGATGGGCAAAGAATGTATAGACTTCGCGCGCCTGTCCCATCAGCGCCACACCCGCCGCCGAGCCGATCGACAATAACGACCCGCCCACCCCGGCGGTCAGTGTGACGAGCAGCCACTGGCCGAGCGACATCTCAGGGTTCATCGTTAAGACCGCAAACATGACGGGAATATTGTCGAGCATCGCGGAAGCCACGCCCACGAGGATATTCGCCGCGGTAGGCCCGAGATCCAGGTAAAGCGTCTGCGACACGAGCGCCAGATACCCGAACGCGCCGAGGCCACCGACGCACAACATCACGCCGTAAAAAAACATCAAGGTATCCCATTCGATGCGCTTCATGCTGATGAAGATATCGAAGGGCTTGACCGCAGGTTTGTAATAATCGCGAACGTTCGCTGCTTCCGAATCAACCTCGGGCAACGGAGTCCACCGCCGTAATTCGGTGCGGCGGATGACATACCCGTAGATCTTAAGCAGCCCAAGCCCCGTCATCATGCCGAGAAACGGTGGCAGATGGGCGAAATGGTATAATGCGACCGTCATCGCGATGGTCGAGACGAACAAGACGATAACGACATACCCTCCCGGTTTTACCGGGACAAGCTCGCGCAGCGCGGCGGGCCGTCCGGCGCGAACCGATAAGGAGATGATCGCGGCCGGGACCAGCCAATTGACCGCCGCCGGTAGGAACAAGGCAAAAAAATCTCCGAACCCGACCGTGCCTTTTTGCCACACCATCAGCGTGGTGATGTCGCCGAAGGGGCTAAACGCCCCGCCAGCGTTGGCGGCCACGACGATATTGATGCAAGCCGCGGCGACGAATCCAGGCTGACCCGCGCCAACGGCCAGTACTACCGTGCCCATGACCAGCGCTGTTGTAAGGTTATCGGCGATCGGGGAAATAAAAAATGCCAGGAGCCCGGTTAGCCAGAACACCGCCCGCAAGGAAAATCCCGCCCCGGCCAGCCACGACCGCAAGGCCTTGAAGAGGTTGCGCTCCTCCAGGGTATTGACATACGTCATCGCCGACAGCAAGAACAGCATCAGCTCCGCGAACTCCAGAAGATTATGGCGAACGGCCTGTGCAGCTTCCGCCGCTCTTCCGGCATCGGCGTAGGCGATCGCCACGAGCAGCCAGATGACTCCCGCCGCGACCATAACCGGCTTGGACTTACGCAGCCCGATGATTTCCTCGCCGATAACGAGCCCATACGCCAAAACGAAAATGCCGAGTGCGGCGATACCGAGCGTACTGCCGGTTAAATCAAGCGGGATGGCATCCTCTGCCTGGATCGCTCGTGCGGCTGCGTCGATCGACAACATGCCGAGGAATAGCGCGCACGAAATGAGGACGACGGTCCGCGAAATAACCCCACCGCTAAGAGTAGGTGGGCAACGGTTATTCCGAGCGATAGAGGTAGTGACCATATTGTCGAACGGTGTCGTCCCACAAGAACCTCTTTTCGAATGCAGTCTCACGAATCGCTTGAAACCCTGCTGTATCTTCACGCAGTGTGTTGATGGCCCGAAAGACCGTGTGCACGAAGTTCTTCGCTTGCGCTTCAAGGCACTCGCCGTTGAATGCGAAACCTGTCCTACCGTCTTGAACCGTGTCCTTCAACCCACCGGTGTGGTGAACGACACAGGGCTGGCCATCGCGCATGGCGAGCATCTGGCTGATCCCGCACGGCTCGAAGGAGCTCGGCATCAAGAAGAGATCGCCGTTTGCAAATAGGCCTGCTGCGCAATCGCTGTCAAAACCATTGATAAAAACAAAATTGTTAAATCGGTTACTCAAGTCGGACAGAAAGCGCTCCAAGTCGCGGTCTCCCATCCCCAAAAGGATTAAGACAGCGTCCGTCAGTCCCTCCAGGATTTGTTCTAGGGCGGGTTTGCCTTGGCCGGCGTCGGCACGCATCAACCGTAGTTTCTGATTCACGATCCGTGTCACACAAGTTAGGAGGACTTTGCATCGGCGGCCCGAGGCTTGGAGCAGGTGTATTCGCTTCAAAGCGAGGTGGTCGACGGCGGCCTTGCTCGCGCCGCGCGACACAGTGTCGTCTAGGAGTTGGAGTAATTGCCGGTAAGCCGGCAAATCACGCGGCGGCAGTTTTCGGTGGTCGTAATCGCACCCGTTCAAAATTCCGAACAAACGGTCTTCACGATCGGCCGCCTGAAGGTCTCCTTCGAGGCCCTCGCCGCCGCAATAGGAGGCGTCCGGATCACTCCGCCGCGGAATGCTTGGCGCGAGGATTTCCGACTTATACCCCGGTGAGACCACATGCACCGCATCGGCGAGGCGCAGCCCAGCGGCCATGGGATTTACGCAATTCCGGTATTCTGGATCGAGCAGCGTGTCGGTAGCCTTGACAGCGATATGCGGATACCAAGTCTCGAGGGACGAAGGATCCCCGCGTAGCGGGCGTATGCCCTGAAGGGCCAAATTGTGGATGGTGTAAACCGTCCGCAGCTCCCGCAATGTCCCAAAGCTCTCGTCAAAAGCGCGGAGGATCAACAGGAACGCGGCGTGCCAGTCATGCAGATGAACACGATTGACCTCGCCGAATACCTTGCGTTTCAAGCCTTCGGCGACGGCGGCGCAGAAACAGGCATACTTCGTCGCGTCAGTCGCGAACGGCCGCTTGGGCGGGTCATCACAATAGATCTCAAGCCGGTTCGTCTCCGGATCGCGCGCTTCAAACCGCGCATGGTGCAAGACGAGATGCCGCACCTTGGCATTAGGCTTTTTTCCGGGAACTTCAAACAGGACAACCCCTTCCCGAGATCCCGCGAAGGGAAAATGGTATATGGCGAGTAACCTTGCGCCTTCGAGCTTGTCCAAGAACCCGTGGGAGGGTACGACCACGGTGATCCGGCAGTTATGTAAGGAGGCCAAGGCGGGCGCCACGTCACGCACTACGTCGCCGATACCGCCGGCCTTCGCGTCCTGGCCCGCAGGAGTCTTGATACCATCGTTTTCAGAAGCGGCCATCAGGACGTGGAGGGCGCTTTTCATATAGAAGTGGTGCCTGAGCGTGGAGCAGCTACCGCACTTCGTCAACGGCGCCGGCGGATCCCGGATCTCCGACTTCGGAGCGGCTACGCCGAAGACTATGGCGCGATGGTGGTGGACGCCACCGCTAATCGGATCACGTTCCGCTTCGCCAATCGCGGCGGGCGTATCGTCGACGGGTATCGCCTGGCAAAATAGAGGATACGGGTCACGGCCCCCATCTCTCACTCCATCTCTTTGATCACACGACTAACCGTAGAAGACGACACGCCGAATGCCGTGGCAATCATCGTTTGAGTGTATCCACCCTCCTTAAACGCCAAGGCTATGCGCCCATCGCGCTCGGCTCTGTTGGCCCCCGGCAGGTGCGTAGCTACTGAGAGCTTTCGCGCTCGTTGAGCGGCGCTGCTGGGCTTTATTCACCTGATCTCGCGGCTTATCGTGGCCCGATAGGCCTGCCAGCCGCTGCATGCGCTGGATAAATTTGGCGCCGCCCAAGAATATCTGCTGCTGGAGGTGGTCGTCCCACAGATTGACGCCTGCGCCTTGCGCCACGAACTCGGCATATTTGCCGGCAGCGGTCGCTTGGCTCTTTTTTGGAGCGAGTTTCGCGTACAACGGCTTACTTTCTAACCACGGCGGGCGCACCGCGTGCCGGGTGTGGGATCGGTAGCTGCTCCATGCGTAGGCGTGCGGGTGTTTCACCAGGTGGGCGCGCACCGGGTTAAGGTCAACGTAGCGACAGACCTCTAATAGGTAGCGGTCCGCATCGACCAAGATGGCTTTGAAGCGGCCTTGAAACAGATGCCCCCCGAGGCCGTGGCGCCGGTTAAACGTTTGCGTGTAGACACCATTGATGTGCCGCATCAGGCGCGAGAGGTTGGCTTGGCGAGTATGCAGCACCAAGTGGTAATGATCGCCCATCAAGCAATACGCCCACGCTCGCGCGTCAAAACGCTTTAGCGCCTCCGCCACCACCTCGATAAACGCCGATCGATCGACATCGTCCAAGGCTATCGGCTCTCGCCTGTCGCCACGCGAGGTGATGTGATACACCGCCCCTCCGCCTTCGATTCTTAAGGGTCTCGCCATGCGCAGAGAATAGATTGTGGAAGCCATCTATGCAAGATGGGAGACTCGACCCCAGTGGCCGCCGGCTCGCGCAGCGTACCACGCCTTAAGCGATCCGCTATTTCCCGACGCAAAACGTAGAAAAAATTTCGCCCAAGAGGTCGTCGCTACTAAAATCACCGGTGATTTCGCCCAAGGCTTGCTGGGCCAGGCGCAGGTGCTCCGCCACGATCTCCGCTCCACGCGCGGCGAGAACCGCCTTTTGAGCCTCTTCTACACACATCTGTACCCGCCGTAGGGTATCGACATGGCGCTTGCGCGCACTGAAGGCGCCGGCGGGAGCTTCGTGGTAATCCACGCAGCTCTTTAGATACCGCTCGAGGAGCGCCACGCCGGCGCCCGTCTTTGCCGAGAGGTAGACCGCGTCGCCGCCGGGGTCAGCGCGCGCGGCGGGCTCCATGCCGATGAGATCGATCTTGTTGTGTACCCAGGTCACGCGCGCGCCCGCGGGAAGCCCCTCGATTTCATCGCCGGGATCGCGGCCTCTCGGATCGCTCGCGTCAAGCACGAAGAGCACGTGATCCGCTTGCGCGACCGCCGCGCGGGTGCGACGGATCCCCTCGCTTTCAACTGGGTCGGATGTAGCGCGCAAGCCCGCGGTATCGGTGAAATGGAACGGCAAGCCGCCGAGGCTGATCTCGACATGAATCGCATCGCGTGTGGTTCCCGCCACTGCAGTCACGATCGCGCAATCTTCGCGCGCCAAGCGGTTCAAGAGACTGGACTTGCCGACATTCGGGGGGCCCGCGATCACTACCCGCACGCCATCGGTGAGCATTCGTCCGAGCGTCGCCTGCGTGATCAAGCTGCCGGTGGCACGGAGCGTGCGCTCCAGCTGCTCGCCCAAACGCGCCGTTTCCACCGCATCGATCTCATCCTCAGGGAAATCCAGCGTCCCTTCTAGATGCGCCCGGACCGCGACGAGCTGCTTGAGGATCTCGCGCACGCGCGCCGAGAACTCCCCTTCCAAGGAGCGTAGAGCAGCGCGCGCGGCTTCGGCCGTCGCGCTACCGATGAGATCCGCGATGGCCTCCGCCTGAGTGAGATCGAGTTTGCCGTTCAGGAAAGCGCGTTCCGAAAACTCTCCGGGGCGCGCCAGCCGGGCACCGAGGCTCGATACTTTTTGCAGCAGCAGGTCCAGCACGACTGGGCTGCCATGAGCGTGCAGTTCTAAAACGTCTTCGCCGGTATAAGAATGTGGTGCTTCGTAAAGCAGAGCGATCCCTTGATCCAGCGTTTCGCCGTCGGTCCCAACAAAGCGCGAATAGGTCGCGACGCGTGGCGAGAGTGACCGGCGAACGATGTTGTCGGCAATTGCGCGGGCCAATGACCCCGAGATGCGCACAATCCCGATACCTCCCCGTCCGGGCGGGGAGGCGATGGCGGTTATGGTATCCCGTTCAGGGGCTACCACGTGGCAAGGCCAGCGTGAACATGACTGGCCCTAGTCTCAATGGCGGAAGCGCACCAAGATTATAGCCGGAACCGCCCTTCGCACAGGCATGCTGGGGCGCGCTTCTAACCCGCCTTAGCCGGGTGTGCCGCTTCGCCATATTGCTTGTTGATCAACCATTGCTGTCCGATCGACAGTACGTTGTTTGCAAGCCAATAGAGGACTAAGCCCGAAGGGAAGAACGAGAAAAAAACGGTAAGCACGAAGGGCAGAAGCTGCATGACTTTCTGCTGCATGGGATCGATTGGGGTCGGGTTAAGATAATATTGTATAAGCATAGTGGCGCCCATTAGCACCGGTAGGATAAAAAACGGATCGGGTGCGGACAGGTCTTTTATCCAAAATCCGAACGGCGCTTGGCGTAATTCCACGCTTTCAAGCAAGACCCAGTATAACGAGATAAAGACCGGGATCTGCACGAGGATTGGCAGGCAGCCACCGAAAGGATTGACCTTCTCTTCTTTGTAAAGCTCCATGACGGCTTGATTCATTTTCATGCGGTCGTCTTCGTGACGCTCCTTGAGTGCCTGCAAGCGGGGCTGGAGCCTCTTCATCTTCGCCATCGAGCGATAGCTCGCCGCGGATAATTGAAAGAACATCACTTTCAAAATGACCGTCACAAACACGATGGCCCAACCCCAGTTGCCGATGAAGCCGTGAAGCTTCTCCAACAACCAAAAAATCGGCTTACCTATGAACCATAGCACGCCGTAGTCGACGGTGAGCTCAAGCCCCGGAGCAATCTTCTCGAGAACATGCTGAAGCTTTGGGCCTAAGTAAATCCCCATGTCGATCGCATGATCTGCCTCGGCGGGCACGCTCACTTCCGGCCCATAGAGGCCGATCAGATAGCGTTTCCCATCGTCCAAAATCTTTGAATAATAATGATAAGTCTCCTTAGGAGCGGGCACTAGCGCGGTGACGAAATAGTGTTGCAGCATCGCCGCCCAACCGTTAGAGACATCGCGTTCGACTGGCTGCTCCTTCATGTCATCGAAATCGATTTTCTCGTAACGCTTTTCCAGGCTCGAGATGGCGGCACCGGTATAGGTGTAAATAAAACCACCCCCCGACTCTGAATGGCTGCGCTGAATCTGACCATAAACCCGCCCTGCCCAAGGGCTGGATCCCTCGTTTGCAATTTCATAGCGCAAGTTGACGAGGTAGCTACCGCGCTCGAACGTGTAGATCTTCCGTACCGTAAGTCCTCCTACCGGACCCCAGGTAAATACGACCTTTAGCGAATTCTTCGCGTTTTCCAACTCGTAAGCGTTTTGCTCGCTCCGATATTCGCTGTGATGATCCGGGGCAACATCCGTGCTTCTTAATCCTCCTTGCACAACGAACGTTAGCGATTCGCTCCGGTCAAGTAAAACAAACGGTTTCCGAGGGGGGTCCACGGACACTGGATATTCACGCAGCTTCGCTTTTTCGATGACCCCGCCGATCTTGTTGATGTCGAGATCGAGGACATCGGTTGTGACGCGGACGGACGAACCTTCCTTGCCTTCCGGCTCGGCCTCTTGATCGGAAACCGCTGCGCTAGCCTCCTTGCCGTCCTCTACCGTGGGAACGTCGGTCCCCTTAGGCGCCGTAGCCTCGTCGGTTGCGGGCCGTGACCATGGGGATTCGAGGCGACCGTAATCACGCTGCCAAGCCTGCCAAATAAGCAGGGAAATAATGCATAACCCCGCGATCATCAGTAATCTAACGTTATCCATCTATCCTAACCCTTAGCACGTGGCACCGGATCAACCCCTCCGGGGTGAAACGGGTGACAATTGCATACGCGTCTTATAGTCAAGCAAAGTCCCCGCGTTAAACCGTGCAATGCGATCGCCTCCGCGGCATATTGCGAACAACTCGGGTGGAAGCGGCACTTCCGTCCCATGAACGGGCTCACGAACCTCCTGTAGAGCCTAATGAGGGAAATCAAAATTCTCTGCATCGCACGATACGAGCCCAATGGAATTCGAGCAGATCATGGAACTGTATTCCGCTGAGCTCGCACGCCGGTTTACGAACTATGACCAGGGTATCGAAGCCGGCGAGCTTTGGCTTGTGGTGGCGAAAGAACTCGCGCACATGTCGTTTTAATCGATTCCTCTTTACCGCAAGGCGAACCTGTTTTTTTGGAACCGCGATACCCAGTCTGGCTCGAGTCAATCCATTTGGGCATGTAAGCACCATTACGGAGCGGTCGCTGGATTTGCATCGAGCCGAAAGAAGGCGTTGGAAATCCCGACGCTCTTTGACTCTATCGTCCGCGGAAAAGGATACTCGGGACCTCCCTCCCTTGTCAGTCAGGCCGTCAATCGCTTACGGCCTTTTGCGCGTCTGGCCTTGATCACCAACCGTCCGGCTTTGGTTCTCATCCGGGTACGGAAACCGTGCGTCCTCTTGCGCTTGATTTTGCTGGGTTGGTAAGTCCGTTTCATGAAAAAAGTACCGGGGTGATTAGCATGAAAAATAAACCTGAGATGTTGTACGAATAAGCTTATCCTGTCAAATCACGACGGTTTCTCCATTAACGGCACCCCGGTGTGGCTAAGCACCGTGAATCGGGTATAAACTTTTCAGCTTCCTAACGTCGTTTCTATAACACATTTAGAGGAAGGTTCTATGGGGGGATCTCTGTGGCAACGCTGCCTCGCCAAACTAGAGTGTGAATTACCGCCACAACAATTCAGCACCTGGATTAGACCTCTCCATGCGGTGGAAGAGGACCATAATCTCAAGCTGCTGGCCCCCAACCGGTTCGTACTTGAATGGATCAAGGACAAGTACCTTGAGCGGATAGTAGACCTCGTCACTCATCTTGCAGAAGCCGAAGGGGTGAAGGTCTTCCTCTCGGTCGGGAGCCATTCGGGGCGGACCACGGCAGCTAATACACCGCATCGTTTGCCTAAAAGTAGCAACTGGGACGCCCCGATTAACCGCGGACTAAAACCCGGTTTTACCTTCGAGACTTTCGTCGAGGGCAAATCCAACCAGCTTGCGCGGGCCGCGTCCCTGCAGGTCGCCGAGAATCCAGGAGCGGCATACAATCCACTTTTTATCTGTGGTGGGGTTGGGCTCGGCAAGACGCACTGCATGCATGCAGTCGGGAACATGATTTGCCGCATCCGCCCAAATGCGAATGTCGTGTACCTGCACTCCGAACGCTTCGTAGCGGATATGGTCAAGGCTCTACAACACAACTCGATCAACGACTTCAAGCGTTTCTATCGATCCGTCGATGCCTTGCTAATCGATGATATTCAGTTTTTCGCGGGCAAGGAGCGCTCCCAGGAGGAGTTCTTCCATACCTTCAACGCCTTGCTCGAAGGGCAACAACAAATTGTTCTAACCTGTGATCGTTACCCGAAGGAGGTCCAAGGCGTAGAGGAACGACTAAAGTCGCGCTTTGGATGGGGCCTGATGGTTGCCATTGAACCTCCGGAACTAGAAACCCGTGTTGCAATTCTAATGATTAAGGCTGAATTGGCTCGGATCGTGCTTTCATACGAGGTTGCCTTTTTTATCGGGAAGCGCTTTCGCTCCAATGTGAGGGAGCTAGAAGGCGCACTGCATCGTGTCATTGCAAACTCTCAATTTACCGGGCGGCCCATAACCCTGGAGTTCGCAAAGGATGCGTTAAAAGACCTCCTTGCGTTACAAGACAAGCTGGTAACCATCGATAACATCCAGAAAACCGTGGCGGACTTTTACAAAACACGCGTGTCCGACCTGATGTCACACCGTCGCAATCGCTCCATCGCGCGTCCTCGGCAAATCGCCATCGCATTATCCAAAGAATTAACTAATCATAGCCTTCCAGAGATCGGCGATGCTTTTGGGGGTAGAGACCATACCACCGTACTGCATGCGTGCCGAAAAGTATCCGAATTGCGCAAGCTCGAACAACGTTTCGACGACGATTACTTAACGCTTTACAGGATCCTGACTACATGATGTAAATTCCCTGTGAACAACTCCATGCTGGTGGTCTCCGTTTCATCTTCTCCATCCTTATCCACAGAAAGTACGGCCAGCTATTAACTATATATCCAGCAAACCGCCCTTATTTAAGCTTCTGTTTATTAAAACTAAGCTTTCATTGATGCAATTTAACCGCTTTGCATTAATAGTAAAATTAATACAAGTCTATGAAATTATTTATTGAGCGTGAGAGGCTACTTTCGCCGCTGCAAAACTTAAGTGGGATCCTGGATCGAAATCAGTCCACTCCCATTCTCGCGCATGTATTGGTGTCGGCGCATGAAGATTATGTATCATGTTCGGTGACCGACATGGAAGTCGAGCTTGTCGTTGTTATTGAGCAAGGCGCGGTGGAGCCAGGTGAGATAACCCTTCCGGGAAGGAAGCTATTAGATATTTGCCGGGCGCTGCCGTCCGCGTCACGAATCGACATTTCCTGCCTAGGTAGTCAGGCTGTCATTCGTTCCGGCAGGAGCCGTTTTACGCTGCAAGTACTACCGGCAGCCGAGTTCCCGAGCTTTTCCGCGTTTTCTCCGCGAGTGACCTTCGATATTGCAAGCCAAGAATTAAGAGCACTTTTGGAGGAAACTCATTTTGCTATGGCCCAGCAGGATGTCAGATATTATTTGAACGGGCTATTGCTAGAGATTGGCGCGGGGCGGATCCGTGCGGTGGCCACCGATGGGCATCGGCTCGCCCTGAAAGACATACCAGCAAGCCCTGATTTAGTGGAATCGATGCAAATCATTGTACCTAGAAAAGCGGTTGTTGAATTGCTTAAAGTCCTAGATGGGGACGACGGCGAGGCCAAGCTAGCGATTAACGATAACCACTTTCAGGTACGAGGAGCAAAAGGCGCGTTTACTACCAAGCTTATAGATGGGCGATATCCCGACTATGAGAAGGTGTTGCCGCACAATACAAACAAGATCGTGATTGCCGATCGAGAGTTGCTTCGACAGGGGCTGGCGCGTAGCGCCATCCTATGTACCGACCGTTTCAAGGGTGTACGCATCTCGCTCGATCGGGATACATTACTCTCATGTGGTCAAAACGCGGAGCGGGAGGAATCGGAGGAACAGATCGAGGTTAGCTATAACGATGAGTTGCTAGAAGTCGGTTTTAACATCATCTATCTGATCGATGCGCTTGCGGCTATTAAAACGCCGCAGGTACGACTGGAATTTAAGGATACGGCTAGTAGCTGTGTGATTAAGCCGGTCGGCGACTCGACGAACGTCTATGTCGTTATGCCTATGAGAATTTGAATGGCGTGTTTTTGATGCTTGTAGTGTGAATAAGCTATGGGACGTTTCACGTGAAACATAGGTGGCTGTGGTAAACTGTCCCGCAATACCCGGAGCCGCCGATGCAAAGCTCAGCACGATACGATTCCTCAAATATCAAGGTTCTAAGGGGCTTAGATGCTGTACGAAAACGGCCAGGGATGTACATCGGTGACACTGATGATGGTACGGGTCTCCACCATATGGTATTCGAGGTGGTAGATAACAGTGTCGATGAGGCGCTAGCCGGCTACTGCACGGAAATCAATGTCCGAGTGCATAGTGACGGATCGGTCACGGTTAAGGACAATGGCCGTGGTATCCCGGTCGACCTACATATCGAGGAGGGGCGCTCAGCGGCCGAAGTCATCATGACCACCCTCCACGCGGGAGGTAAGTTTGACGATGATTCTTACAAGATCGCAGGGGGCTTGCACGGCGTAGGTGTATCGGTTGTTAATGCGCTGTCGGAGTCCTTGAATTTAACGATTAACCGCGATCGGCAATGCTTTTATCAAGAATACGCGGATGGCGAGCCAAAAGCGCCGATCCGCGTCCTCGGAAGCGCGATACACTGCGGAACGGAAATCAGATTTAAACCAAGCTCGAAGGTATTCTCAAATATCGAGTTTCATTATGATATTTTAGCGAAAAGGCTACGCGAGCTGTCGTTCCTTAATTCCGGTGTCAAGATCGGTTTGGTCGATGAGCGTACGGGGCGAAAGGATGGTTTTGAATACAAAGGAGGAATTTCGGCATTCGTTGAGCACTTAAACAAGAAAAAGACACCCTTACACGGAAGCGTGATCACTATCGGCGTGGATCGTGATGGAATCGAGGTAGCTGTCGCTATGCAGTGGAACGATTCCTATCAAGAGAATATCTTTTGTTTTACCAACACCATTCCGCAGCGCGACGGTGGTACTCACCTAGCGGGGTTTAAAGCAGGGATTACACGCACATTTAACCAATACATGGAGCGGGAGGGGATCCTTCAAAAAGCTAAAATTCTCGTCACGGGCGACGATGTGCGCGAGGGCCTAACCGCAGTGCTCTCAGTTAAGCTACGGGATCCGAAGTTTTCTTCACAAACCAAGGAAAAGTTGGTGTCGAGTGAGGTGAAAGGTGTTGTGGAAAGCGTCGTTGCCGAGAAACTCGACGAGTTTCTGTTAGAGCGCCCGAACGAGGCGAGGCTCATTACCGATAAAATCATTGATGCTGCCCGCGCCCGCGAAGCGGCACGCAAAGCCAGAGAGTTGACCAGGCGCAAGACCGCATTGGATATCGCCGGCTTACCTGGCAAACTTGCCGATTGCCAAGAAAAGGACCCCAAGCAATCGGAGATCTTTCTGGTCGAGGGGGATTCCGCCGGCGGATCGGCGAAGCAGGCCAGAGACCGGCGTTTTCAGGCTATCCTTCCGCTCAAAGGAAAGATACTCAATGTTGAGAAGGCCCGATTTGACAAGATGTTGGCATCGGCCGAGGTGGGCACGCTGATCATGGCCCTTGGGTGTGGGATCGGCCGGGAAGAGTATAACCCGGACAAACTTCGCTATCACCGGATCATCATCATGACGGACGCCGATATTGATGGCTCGCATATCCGGACCTTGTTACTGACTTTTTTCTATAGGCAGATGTTTGATTTAGTCGAGCGGGGGCACGTGTATATCGCTCAACCGCCGCTTTACAAGGTGAAGAAGGGGAAGCAGGAGCAATATATAAAAGATGAGCGATCGTTTCTGAACTATTTGCTGTTGAACGCGTTACGCGACACGCGGTTCTACACACCTCATTCTGCTTTGAATGCAGACGACGTCCATCGGCTTGGGCAGGATTACCTCGTGTGGCGTGAGTTGCTTAACCGCTTACAGAGATCACATAACGAGGAAATACTGAAGGGGATTGGCGACATCCCGCTGCTCGGCAGCGACGAGCTTGCCGACCTGGGATCGCTCACCCTCTGGTGCGCGCGCCTCGATCAACGGCTACAGCAAGCCGACCCACAAGGGATCTATAAAACCCGATACGACCTGGCGCCCGGCCGGCCAACGCGAGTCATTACCCAGAAGATCATACATGGCATCGAAGTCACCGATATCTACACGCATGATTTCTTTAAGTCCGGCGAGTATCACCGGCTCGTAGAGCTATCAGCGCACCTTAGTGCAGGGTTGGCGGACGGCGCAAGGGTAGAAATGCGCGGTAAGTCATATCCGATCGGCAGCATGAGAGAAGGGTTTGAGCGTAGCTTGGAAGAATTCCGCGACGGGTTGCAGATCCAACGCTACAAAGGTCTCGGTGAAATGAACCCAGAGCAGTTGTGGGACACCACGATGCATACCGAGTCACGGAGTCTGTTGCAAGTGCGTATCGAGGATGCCGTGGCGGCGGATGAGATTTTCACGACGCTGATGGGCGACCAAGTTGAGCCGCGCCGCGAGTTTATCGAAGTCAACGCTCTTTCCGTGGGGAACCTAGATACCTGATAGCGAGCAAAACACCGGCGCGAGTGTTTGCGGACTATTAGTACCGCGTCTACCGGTATGCACGCGCGGCAACCCACACATCAACTCGCTCCACCCCTTCGGAACGTAACAAAACCGCGAGCTCGCGGGCTGTGTGGCCTGTCGTCATTACGTCGTCGACCAGGGCGACGTGCTGATATCCCACAGGGTGGTTCAACCGAAACGCGCGGCGCACATTGCGGCGCCGCGCTTTAGCCGCTAGGCTAGCCTGCGGAATCGTCTTTCGAGTACGGACGGCCGCGTCGTGCAGCAGCGGGATCCCGAGGCTTTCGGCGAGGGGCCTGGCGAGCTCAACGGCTTGGTTATAGCCGCGGTTGAAGAGGCGTTTCCAGTGCAGGGGAATGGGAATCAAGCACTCCGGCAAATCGATCTGCGAGCGCGTAATCTGTTGATACATCAGGCGCGCGACGAGTTCCGCGTATGCGAGGCGTTGCGAGAACTTGATCGCTTTAATCAGTACATCGACAGGGAAGGCATAGCGATAGGGAGCTAAGCACAGACCAAAGGGTGGCGGGTGTTGCAGGCAGATACCGCAGATCGTATTCACCGGCAACGGGAGAGCGCAGGTGCGGCATGCGTTTGTATTCGCCGGTAGGACCTCGGAACAAGCTTGGCAGAGGAAGGTCATTGAGGGGATCCGAGCATCGCAAAGAACACAGTGCATGGGCTATCCGTTAATCGGCAAGGGATTCGCGTACCGGTTTAAATAACGTGGCTAATAAAGACACACTTAACACCATGATGAACGCGTGCACAAGGGGCTCTTTGTTTACCGATCCGGCCCTGAAAATCCCAGAGCTTAGGCATGATTGGAAAACGGACGAGGCTGAGCATATGTACAGTCTCCCGTTGTCGGATCTCCTGTTTCAAGCGCAAAGCGTTCATCGGCGATATTTTAAGTCCAATACTGTCCAGCTCAGCACATTGCTTAATATCAAGACTGGGGGTTGTCCGGAAGACTGCGCCTATTGCCCGCAGAGCGGGCGCTATGGTACGTCAGTCAAAGCCGCACGTATGGTCGATGTCGGCATCGTCACGGAGGCCGCCGAAAAGGCGAAACGCGAAGGGGCGACAAGGTTTTGCATGGGGGCCGCATGGCGTAGCCCGCGTCGGGATGATCTCAAGCGCGTGCTTGAAATGGTGCGTGCGGTCAAGCGCCTCGGCTTGGAAACATGCGCGACCCTGGGCATGTTAACGGCGGAACAAGCCGAGGCGCTAAAGGACGCAGGGCTCGATTATTACAACCACAACCTCGATACCTCCTCGGCGTACTACCCCCGGATTATCACGACACGAACCTATGAAGACAGGTTGCGCACCCTCGGGCATGTGAGAGCCGCGGGGATGCGGGTGTGTTGCGGCGGGATCATCGGTATGGGCGAGAGCCGCCACGATCGCTGTGCTTTATTGATGACCCTCGCCAATCTTCCTGAACATCCCGAAAGCGTCCCGATCAATCTCTTGGTGCGGGTTGAGGGAACGCCGCTCGGCGCTGCCGAGATCCCGGATCCCTTCGAGATGGTGCGCACCATCGCGCTCGCGCGCATCTTAATGCCCGCATCGGATGTAAGGTTGTCGGCCGGCAGGAGCAGCATGTCTGATGAGCTGCAAGCCCTTTGTTTTCTTGCCGGAGCTAACTCTGTGTTTTACGGAGAGCAGCTCTTGACAACGGAAAACCCCGCGGTAGGTCATGATCGGCGGCTATTTCAACGCCTCGGGATCACGCCAGTTTGAGCACAGCGGTCTTAGCCGTACGAAATGTTGGTGGTAGGTTTCGGCCTTCTTGCCGCCGGTTCCGGAAACAGCACGGATAGCGAACGCGAAGAAAGTACGCGTGAAAAAGAAATGCAAGGTGGGAACCGCGCTGAATAGGGATGCTAACGCGGCGGCGTTCGACGCAGCCCTGCGTGCCGGCCTGCAACACCTCAAAGAGCACTATCAATATCGCACACGCCACGTTAAAGAAACCGCGGAAGGTCCGGAGATCGAGGTCGAAGGGCGTCGCTATATCGATTTCTCCAGCAACGACTATCTCGGTTTAAGCGGCGACCCGCGCGTGGTTACCGCGTTTCGGCGTGGTTTGGGGCGCTATGGCGCGGGGGCCGGCGCGTCGCATCTGGTCTCGGGTCATTGCCAGCCGCATCACGCGCTGGAGCTGGAATTGGCTGCGCTTACCGGCCGGCCCAGGGCGCTGCTATTCTCGACAGGCTATCTGGCGAACCTCGGGATCGCCAGCGCGTTGTTTCGGCGAAACGATACCGTGATCCAGGATCGGGCCAACCATGCCTCACTGGTCGATGCGGCGATCCTCGCGCGCGCGCGCCTAGTGCGTTATCCCCATCGCAATATCGGGGTGCTTGAGCGCCTGCTTTCAACGGGTCGGGGCGGGCGCAGCTATGTTGTGACCGATGCTGTTTTTAGCATGGACGGAGGCCTCGCGCCTTTGACCGAAATCGCCGCCTTGTGCGCGCGCCACGGAGCGGTGCTGGTGGTCGATGATGCGCATGGGTTCGGCGTGTTGGGAGCGGATGGGGCGGGAGCCTTGAATCAGCTCGGGATCGGGCTTGGGGAGGCGCCGATACTCATGGCGACCTGCGGCAAGGCATTGGGCGTATTCGGGGCGTTTGTAGCGGGTTCGGAGCCGCTCATCGAAACGCTCATTCAGCGTGCCCGGAGTTATATTTATACCACGGCCTTGCCGCCAGCGATGGCCGATGCGGTGCGCGAAAGCCTCGCGTTGCTGCGTCTCGAGGGGTGGCGTAGGACGCAGTTGCAGACGCTCATCGAACACTTCAGGACTGGGGCGCGACGCCTTGGGGTAAAGCTTGGCGACTCGCGTATGCCGATCCAGCCGATCATTCTAGGTCACAGCCGCTCGACCTTGGAGGCGGCGGCATTGCTGCGGAGAAGGGGGTACTACGTCGTCGCTTTCCGGCCACCGACGGTGCCGAAGGGTACGGCCCGATTGCGGATCACCCTCACGGCGAACCACACGCCAGCGCATATCGATGGATTACTGGCGGCACTCACCGAGATCCCGTGCGCTGTTCATAGAACGGCGCTGAGCGAGTCGCGCGACATATCAGGTAGATAGGCGAGCGACGAGCGAGCACGCGACAAAGCAGATGGGCTGTGCAGTAAACTTTCGCAGAGCTTCCTTAGCTATACTAGGAGACCGCGATCCCTTGATTCCGGTCCGTGTTGCCGATTCTCTGATGCGCCTGTCTCCGCGTCTATGCACCCACGTCTTTCGCTGGCGCGGGGCTGGTGCCTTTTATCTCGCATTAACACGAGACCCGGCGGGTGTTGCGAGAGTTCTTTGATGCCAACAAGCTTTCCGGACGCCTATCGGCTCGATAAAAAGCGCTTGGCGGCCGCGTTTAACCGCGCGGCGCCGAGCTATGACCGGCACGCCGTGCTACAGCAGACGGTGACCAAGCGCATGCTGGAACGTCTAGCGCTAGTAAAAATTACTCCCAGGAGGCTGCTGGATGCGGGCGCTGGCACGGGTTACGCCGCGGCCTTATTGCGCCGGACCTATCGGCCCGAGGCGCTTGTCGCCTTCGATATCGCCCACGGAATGCTGCGGCACGCACGGAGGCATGCACCGAGGTTCCTATCGCGCCAGGTTTATCTTTGCGGGGATGTGGAACGCCTTCCCTTAGCCGCGGAAAGTATCGACCTCGCGTTTTCCAATCTCTCGCTGCAATGGTGCAACGATCTCGACCGGGTACTCGAAGAATTCAGCCGGGTTCTGACTACCCAAGGGCTCTTGATGTTTTCGACATTCGGGCCGGATACGCTCAGCGAGTTACGGGCAAGTTGGGCGAAGGTGGATCACCGAGTTCACGTTCATTTATTCGCCGATATGCACGACATCGGTGATGCGCTCATTCGCGCCGGTTTCAGCAGCCCGGTGCTGGACGTCGAGCGCTTCACGATGACCTACCCCGATGCCTATGCGCTGATGCGGGATCTGAAAACAATCGGGGCGGTCAACGCGGCGCAAGGCCGCCATCGCGGTCTCACCGGGAAAGGTGAATTGACAGCACTTGTGAACGAATACGAACGCTTCCGCCGCGACGGCGTGCTACCGGCGACCTTCGAAGTCGTTTATGGGCATGCGTGGGTACCGGAAGCCGGGGTGCGGGCGCAGGACGGAAGCACCGTCGCGGCGTTTCCCATCGAGCAGCTTAGAAGCGCGATGAAGGTGCGCTTACCGCACTGACTACGGCTAAGAGGGCGCGTCCAGGACGGCTATGCGAGAGGGGCTTTTCGTCACCGGAACCGATACCGGGGTGGGCAAGACCATGGTCGCGCTTGCTCTTATCGACGGATTGAAGGAGGCTGGACTGCGCGTAGCGGGCATGAAGCCGATCGCGACCGGCTGCGTGCGTACGGCCGAGGGACTCAAGAACGCGGATGGGGTCGCGCTATTGGAGCGATCGAGCGTGCCTCTGCCTTACGCCAGCGTTAACCCCTACGCCTTCGAACCTCCCATGGCGCCGCACCTCGCCGCCACGGCCGTGGATCCGGGGATTTCGCTGGGCGCGGTGAACGACGTTTATCGCCAGCTTCTCCAGCAGGTGGATTACGTGGTCGTAGAAGGCATTGGCGGCTGGCGCGTACCCCTCAATCACCAGGCTTTCGTGTCCACGCTGGTGCGGTACTTAGGCCTTCCCGCGTTACTCGTCGTCGGCGTGCGGCTTGGATGTATTAATCATGCACTGCTGACCGTCGAGGCGATCGAGAGAGACGAGGTGAAAATGCTCGGTTGGGTTGCCAACCAGGTAGACGTGGATTATGGGTATGCAGAGGCCACCGTGACGAGCTTAGAGCGCCTCATCGAGGCGCCGTTGCTTGGGATGATCCCTTACCTTCGATCGGGGGAGGAGAATACCGTCCCCGCGCTCCTAGGCGAGGTTGTACGGACGGTGCTAGAGCGACAAACCGTGCCGCCATGAACCCCGCGATTCATCTCGGGACATGCTGGTTAAACTTCTAATCTTCGCCGTGTTCATCAGCCTGGGAGTTACGCTGATGCGCTTGATTCGAGGCGGGGAGCGCTCGGATGCGACGGTACGCGCTCACGCTGGGGGCGGAATTATCGATAGGGGCTTTTCGTCCTCTTGAATGATCGCGTATGCCACGGGAGGTCTGACCCCGCGACGGGGGTGTACTGGAAACCGGTGTGGCACCTGCTCGAGGGTCACTTCGAACTCGTGCTGGCCAATGCCCAGCACATCCGCAACGTCCCCGGACGCAAGACCGATGTGAATGACGCGACCTGCT
>JBOIDL010000004.1:0-50955 GCA_050740435.1 Gammaproteobacteria bacterium | reverse complement strand
CGTTGCCGTTGTGCATCTGTAAGCTCGATAACACTGGCTGTTCGCATGCTCGCCTCCTCGTTCGATCTCCAGATCAGATCGACCGGAAGGCATATAGTTCCATCAATTACGAAGCGCTACACTAGCATCGAACCCCTTGCTCTGAGCGCTTCTCAGGAGGAACAACTCGTCGCCTTTCTGGTATCTCTAACCGACAAGCGGGTTAAGTACAAGAAAGCCCCCTTCGATCATCCGGAGATCAGGATCCCTGCTGACGGGCGCGATACCGCGGGCACGCGCAGGATCAAAGCTGTAGGCGATCGAGGGTCTATGCGGCCCTTGAGAAACTTCTTAAATCTGGATCCGCAGGATGCCATCTTTACGCCCCGTGGGCTCTGTGAAAAAGACTCTTCCTAGTGACGCGAGCCGCGACCGCAGGTTCCTGGGGCGTAGGTGCTAAAACTACCGTAGAACCTTGGAGGTGAAGGAAATGAATAAGCTGGCGCTCGATACACGGGAAGAGGCCATGGTGCACCCATCGGCTGACTGTCCTACGCCAGGCATGGTGCTTGATGCCCGTGACGAACTGGTCTTCCCTAAGCATAAGCGTGTGGTGACTCAGTATGCGACTGACGCGTCAGGCGTCAGCGAGCTACACCTACATTACGGCGATAAGGAAATAGTGTTCGACGAACCGGCGCTTTTCCCGTTCGGCGAGTCCTTAACCAAGCAAGAACGTTTTGTCGCCGGAAGCGCGACAGAATGGGACAGTAGTTACGATTGGCCGCGGGTGCGGGCGTTGCTCGAACAGCTCCTCGAGGAAGGCATTCTGAAGCGCGCGCAGCACCACGAGCAGGAATCGAACGCCCCGCGTGGGGCGTGCCCGTCTCCACTCCCGGCCGCCCCATCGACCGTAGCGCGCACCTGGTTTGACTGCGAAGCGATCATGCGCGAGCTGACCGGCCGTCCACTTGAGTTGGGCTACTTGGAATTGGTGGTTCCCATTTACCGCGTGGCCCACATGTCCTTGGATGCGGAGGGGCGTCAAGTCGGGGAGGCGAACGTGTTCCCCGAACACTTGCGCTTGGCCGTGCCCACCGAATGGCGGGCCTGCCCACATGCCGGCAGCCGCTATCAAGACCCGCAACCGATGAATGTTACTGCTCTCAAGAGTATGCGCAAGTACTGGAGCCAAATGATGGTGGCGCTGGCACACATCCGCGAGACCTACATTGGCCGCTTTCCAAGAGCCCGGCACGGATGGACTGTAGGAGATCTGCAGCGACTGTCCGCGCTGGTGTTAACGCTGCCCGCCTATCTTCTCATGCGTTCTGAGCAACGCGTGGAGAACGGCGACGTGCATCCCGTCCTCTCCTCCATGTTCCGGGTGACCGATGGGGTGCGGATGGTTATGCATCAGATGCTTTATAGCTCTCTTTACGAGCCCACCTTGGCGCCCGAGGCACCCATGACCAGCGCCGAGATTTATGCCTACGCGGAACGCAATTATTTGTTCCATAGTGCCTATGGTGTTTGTGCCGGACCCAAGCCGATGATCGAGCAGTTCTTGTCCGTGTTGGTGGACGGAGAGCCGAGCGAGGACGCGGCGTCGGTGGTGCTCGAGTCTCCGGTGCAAGCGGCGCTGGACGACCTCGATGCGGCGTTCGACTATTGCCTGTATGGTCTCCAAGCTTATGCCGTTGTGTTCTCGCTCTGGCCCGCGATGGGCAAAGCCTATGAGCAGCTGTTAACCATCGTCGAAGCATGGTCGGGGGACGGCTCACCCATGGTCACTGGACTTCGGGAAGTTCTGCAAAGCAGCGTACAGTATTTGCAGACTTCGACCCGCCTTAATGCCGCGGAGTGGTCTGTCAATCGCGATCGGGGGTATGCGGATAGGTATGCGCTCAAGCTCCAGCGGGTGTACGGTGATATGTATGCGCAATGCGCGGACGGACTCGGTCCCGAGCGTTCGGGGGCGACACTTGCAACGGCTATCGCCCCCGTCTGGTTGGCGCAGCATGCAGAGGCCACCGAGCACCTTCGTACCTTGTTAGGCCAACGTTGCGGTCTTACGGTTAGCGGTGACGAGATCGAACGCCTGGTCGCGGTCTTGATGGACTACTTTAGACAAGAGCAGGCTATCGTCCGGGCAGCGAGCGAGATCCAACGGCGCATCGCTCGGCTCCTCGGACGTAGCGCGCCGAGACGCCCGCTCGCGGCCCCCGATCTCCATCTCTACTATCAGCTGCAAGACGTTGCCAGGCGGCAGCCCTACCTCGTAGCAGATCTGGAAGAGGCGCTGGGACTACACATCGTGGTTAGCTCGGAGACGATCGAGATCGCTGCTCGCGGGTATGGACACCCGTCGCGGGCGTAACGGTCGCTTCTGCAGAGTGGATGAACCACGCCTCTTGCGGCGGACTGATCGGCAAGTCGAAGAAGCAAGGAGGCCAAGAAGAACACGAATGCCCGCTGTTGGCATCATCGATCGGCGATCAACTGTATCAAGCAAGATCCGGTCAGCATGGGGCTGGCCAATCCACGTGCGATGGGCACGCATCCTAACTACCGAAGGAGACGACCATGAAAGTCAAGACCAAGGTGCAAGCAGGCGCAGCAATTGCCGTAGTTGCTAAGCCTATTCGTAATTGCCGACTCGTCTAAGGCGAGCGGTTCGGAGGGGAGTACTGCGTACTCCCCTCCTCTCACCAGCAACGTCAAGGTAAAAAGTCACACGAGGAATGTGACCTCATTCATAGAATTCGCCCGCCGCACATGGAACACTTTGGCCGTGAGCAGTAGGCGAGACAGTTTGTGGGACCTATAGGTGAGGGCCGCTGTGAGGCTCTGGGGGCTGAAGAATCATGAACGAACTGGCGACTGAAGCGATGGAATCAAGCAAGGAGCGGATCAAGAATGAGTCCGGTTCCATCTCCAACCACGACGGGGCTCGCCTCTCGCCGCTACCCCGTGCCCACGGCACCCTGTCACGCACCTGGTTCGAATGTGAAGCGATCACCCGCGAGCTGACCGGTGACCCGCTGGAGTCGGGCGATTCGGAGTTGATGCGGCCATTCACTCTAATCGGCCTGCGATCATCTATTCAACGAATTCGGCCAGCATGGGGTTGGCCAGAACAACGTGCGATGCGCGCGGGTGAAATCTAAGGAATCCGGTGCCCACATCCTTCTCTCGTACCACGCGCTCCCTCTCCATTGACACCTCAGGCTATGCCTTGCTGAGCTGGCTGCTGGCTGGAGTACTCTTGGCTGCTTGGCTGCTCTGGTTTTTCTTCGCGGAAATCACCGTCTACGAGGTTTCCGCCAAGGCGCGTCTGGAAGTCGAGCGGACTGCGCATCCTGTGGCAGCGCAGATTCCGGGCAGGATCATCTCAGCCTCATTACATCTGGATCAACCAGTAGAGAAAGGTGAGGTGTTGGTTGAACTGGATGCCAGCAGCGAAAAGCTGCGCTTACAGGAGGAGGAATCTCGGTTGCAGGCGTTGCCTCCCCAGATCAAATCGCTGCAAAAGGAAATCGCTGCCCAGGAACTGGCCGGACACGAGGACCATCAAGCGGCCCTTTCCGCCGCGCAGGCGGCACGGGCCCGGCATCATGAAGCGATCGCTGCCGCCAATTTCGCGAAAGATCATGAACGGCGTCTTTCCAAACTGAGCGGTTCCGGGCGTGTACCACTGATCGATGTGCTCCGTGTCCGCGCCGAAGCGCAAAAAATGCGTGCCGCCGCAGACGCATTTTCATCGGAGATCCGCCGCGTGGAGATGGACGCCCGAACCCGCGCGCACCAAAAACAGGCTGAAGTCGAACGACTCAGGCGAACGGCGGCCGCGCTGCAAGCGCAGGTGTCCACGACCGAGGCGAGGATCGCGCGTCTCAGGCAGGATATCGAAAAGCATGTGATCCGCTCGCCGGTCACGGGCCGAGTGGGCGATGTCGGACCCTTGCAGGAAGGGTCTTATGTTGGGGCGGGCGACAAGCTCGGCTCGATCGTTCCTACGGGATCGCTCAGAATCGTCGCCGATTTCGCCCCGGCATCGGTGTTGGGCCGGATTCACGCCGGTCAGTTGAGCCGCATGCGCCTGGACGGTTTTCCCTGGGTTCAGTATGGAATGATCGAGGCCAAAGTGCGCCGCGTCGCTACTGAAATCAGGGACAACCGGGTCAGGGTGGAATTTACTCCCGAATCGCTGACCGCATCCAGTTTGATCATGCAGCACGGCCTGCCCGGAAGCATCGAGGTAGACGTGGAGCGAATTTCTCCTGCCGTGCTGACATTGCGGGCAGCCGGCCAGGCGCTCTCATCCGCCACACCGCAGGTGGTCGCCGCACGCTGATGAGCACGGCCGCGCGGCTTTCAAGGCAACGCTGGCTGGTTCCGGAGGTTGTTCAGACATCGGCCATGGACTGCGGGCCGGCCTCGTTGAAGTGTCTGCTCGAAGGCTTTCAAATTCCCGCGAGCTACGGGCGTTTGCGCGAGGCCTGCCAGACCGATGTGGATGGCACTTCGATCGACGTGATCGAGGTGGTCGCCAACCAGTTGGGCATCGAAGCCGAACAGGTCATGCTCCCTGTCGATCACATCTTCCTGGCGGAAGCCGCCGCCTTGCCCGCCATGGTCGTGGTTCGTCACTCGGGGGGCGCCACGCATTTTGTGGTGGTTTGGCGCCGCCACGGGCGCTGGGCGCAAGTGATGGACCCGGCGATAGGCCGCCGCTGGACGACCTGTCGGCGCTTAGCCGATGATATTTTTCGCCATGAGTTGCGAGTCCCGGCAGGGGCATGGCGTGAATGGGCGGCTTCGGACGGGTTTCTGAATCCGCTCCGCCGGCGTTTGTCCGCGTTAGGGGCCTCTGCTGACATCACGGCATGCCTGATTGAAAAGACGTTGGCCGAATCGGGCTGGTTGCCGCTAGCAACACTCGATGCAGGTGTTCGGCTGGTCAACGCCCTCATCGAGGCCAAGGGCATAAGGCCGGGAGAGGGGGCATTGAAGCTGCTGCGGGCTTCGCTCGATCGGGCTGCCGAGCAAGGTACCCACGGCCTCTTCCAGGCGATTCCTGCATCCTATTGGTCGGTCAGGCCCGCGAGTAACGATGGCGAGGACCAGCTTTTACTCCGCGGTGCGGTTCTGTTGCGGGTGAAAGGGTCGCGTACCGGCAAACCGGCGGAAGAACCCGGGGATAGAGCCACAGGACCGTTGTCTCCCGAGCTGGCGGCGGCGCTCGCGGAAAAACCGGCTCGACCCGGTATCGAGCTACTGCGCTTGCTCAGGGCCGATGGCGTCCTGACGCCACTCGCGCTCATGGGCGCTTTGGCCATTGCGGTAGGCGCAGTGTTGATCGAAACCTTGTTGTTTCGTGGGCTCTTCGACATTGCTTGGGCGCTTAATCTCGCGAATCAGCGATTGGGTGCCGTGCTCGGGTTGATGACATTCGTCGGCCTTCTCCTGCTCCTGGAAATTCCGATTGCCATGGAATCGCTGCGTTTGGGCCGCCATCTGGAAACGCGCTTGCGCATGGCCTTGCTCCGCAAACTGCCGCGTTTGAGCGACCGCTATTTTCAGAGCCGCCCGATTTCGGATATGGCTGAGCGCAGCCACAGTATTTATCTGACGCGGCTAGTTCCCGGGCTGGGAATTCAGTTTATTCAGCTCCTTTGGGATATCTTGTTCACGCTCGCCGGAATCGCTCTCATCGATCCGGCCAGCACTCCCCTGGCATTGGCGATCACTCTTCTAGCGATCGGTGTGCCCTTGGCTGCTCAGCCGCTAATTAACGAGCGGGATCTGCGGGTACGCAGTCATGCCGGCGCCTTGCACAGTTTCTACCTAGATGCCCTGTTGGGTCTGGTGCCTATTCGGACGCACCGCGCGGAGCGAGCCGTTGGCCGCGAACATGAAGGCTTATTGGTCGAGTGGGCGCGCTCGAGCCGGAGTCTCATTCGACTCTCAATGCTCACGGAAGGCATACAGTCGCTTGCCTGTCTGGGACTCGCCGGACTGCTGTTGGGGGAACACTTCCAGCGGGTCGGGGTTACGGGCGGAGTGTTGCTTCTGGTCTACTGGACGCTCAAACTGCCGGCCCTAGGGCATAAGCTCACCTCGCTTGCGCACCAATACCCGGCGCAACGCAATATTCTGCTGCGCTTGCTTGAACCCCTCGCGACCCCGGAAGAGACGGATTCCACCGGGGAAAAGCCGCAGGAGATCCTCGCCAGCAAGGCCCGATTCCGCGGCGTGGCCATCGCGATAGAAGGCGGGAGCGTGCTGGCAGCGGGTCATACGATTCTGCGGGACATCGACATCAGAATCGCCCCCGGGCAGCACGTCGCCATCGTTGGGCCTTCGGGCGCCGGAAAATCCAGTCTCATCGGTTTATTGCTAGGATGGCACCGCCTGGCCACGGGTCGATTATTGATCGACGGTGCTGCCATGACGGGCGCAGACCTTGAAGCCCTGCGCCGGGAAACGGCCTGGGTGGATCCCGCCATCCAGATCTGGAACCGGCCGTTTCTGGACAATCTCGGTTACAGTTCGCGAAATGCGACTTTCGATGCGCTGGGCAGCATCATCGAAGCGTCCGATCTGAAGGGTGTCTTACAGAAGTTGCCGCTTGGATTGCAAACCCCGTTGGGCGAGAGCGGTGCCTTGCTTTCGGGAGGGGAAGGACAGCGCGTCAGGCTGGGACGGGCGATGCTGCAGGCCAATGTGCGCCTCGCCTTGCTTGATGAGCCTTTCCGTGGATTAGATCGCGACCAGCGTCGACGCTTCCACGCGAATGCCAGGCAGTGGTGGCCTGAGGCGACCTTGCTTTGCGTGACCCACGACGCGGCGGAGACGCTCTCGTTCAACCGGGTGTTGGTCGTAGAAGGCGGGCGGATCGTCGAAGACGGTCCACCCAGCCTACTGGCTTCGTCTGCCTCCCGCTACCGCGATCTGCTCAATGCTGAAGATTCATTGCGCACAGATTTATGGAGAGCAGAGTGGTGGCGCCGTATCCATATTGAAGCTGGTCTTGTCAAGCCCGCCCAAGCGGGTGATCGCTCGTAGAGAGCGCTCATGAACGGGGAGATCAATGTTCTGGCGTGGCCGCTATCGAGATTGGGAGAAGCCATCGAAGCATTGGCGCGCCAGGCCGGGCTGAAGCCAGCAGCGGTTGAAGCAGCTCCCGAAGCGGCCGGCGCGGGGGAGGCCGGGGAGCTAGGGCGCTGGATCGAATGGGCGAGCGAGCGGCTGGGACTGGAGGCGGAGCCGGTGGAAACGACGCTAGCCGAATCCGGGCCTTTACTCAGGGGCGTCGGTCCGGCGTTATTCTTCTACCGTGGGTCTGAAGAAAATCACATCTTGCTGGTACTCGGGTCCAAAAAGGGCATGTTGCATCTGATGGGCCCGGATCTCGGGATCCACCGCTGTCCGCCCGAGTGGGTGCGCGCGGCGCTTTGCTCCGGTCTCGAGGCGTCGGTCGCGAACGAGATCGATCAATTGATCGCGATAGCCGCCATACCCAAAGAGCGCTCAAAGACTGTCCGGTCGGCGATGTTGCGCGAGCGTCTCGGTAAGGAGCGCCTCGGCGGCTGCTGGCTGCTGCGCCTGCCGCCTACCACGGGATTCTGGCAACAATTGCTGTATGCGCGGTTACCCCGAAGAGTCTTACTGATGCTGGGTGTATTCGTTCTGGTCTATGGCTTGGAAATCCTTGGATGGGCCGTGATCGGCCAGGGCGCTCTCGGGGGACGGCTCGATGCCGGGTGGCTGACGGCGTGGGCCTTGCTGGTCTTGTCGCTAATTCCGCTGCAGTTGCTGGGCCACTGGCTAAATTCCACGTTTGCGCTCGATACCGGACGAATTCTAAAACAACGCCTCTTGGCCGGCGCGCTGGGAATGGATCTGGAGTCGGTCAGGCATCAGGGAGCCGGACAGTTGCTGGGGAGGGTCATCGAATCACAGGCGTTGGAGTCGCTGGCCCTGAACAGCGGCTTGACCGTGTTGATCGCTTGTGTCGAACTGGCATTCGCGGCCTGGATCCTGGTTTCCGGCGCAGGCGGCCGCTTCCATTTATTACTGCTGCTCTGTTGGCTGGCGATCACGGTGGGGCTGAGCTGGCGCTATTTCAGGCGGCTCGGGCGCTGTACCCTCGCGCGCCTTGGCATGACGCACGATCTGGTCGAGCGAATGGTGGGGCACCGTACCTGCCTGGCCCAAGAGCCGGCGATGCGCCGTAACGAACAGGAAGATCACACCATGGATGGCTATTTGAATCTTGCCCAGACGATGGATGAGGCGATGGTTCCCGTAGCGGGGGTCATGGCCCGGGGCTGGTTACTCCTGGGATTGATCGGGCTGACGCCGGCTTTCGTCTCAGGGAACGCTTCGCAGCTTGAATTGGCGATTGGTTTGGGGGGGATGCTGCTCGCGAGCCGGGCTTTCACGGGCGTGTCGGGTGGTCTTGCGGCGCTGGCGCGGGCGGGTATCGCCTGGACGCAGGTCGCACCGCTGTTTCACGCGGCCAAACGGAAACCGACGCTGACACCTTTTGCATCGTCTTCCAAAATCGCCGGAGCGGGCGCCCATGAAGCATCAGCGGTTCTGCTGGATGCCAGCGATTTAATATTTCGCTATCGCCCGCAAGGGGAGGCGGTGTTGCGCGGGGTTAATTTGACGATTCAAAGCGGCGAACGGGTTTTGCTTGAGGGATCATCGGGCGGCGGAAAATCAACTCTGGCGGCTTTGCTGGTCGGATTACGCACGCCTGAAACCGGATTATTGCTGCTCAAGGGACTCGACCGGCACACGCTCGGCGAAGACTGGCGGCGGCTCGCTACCGCCGCGCCGCAGTTCCATGAAAACCATATTCTCACTGGTACCCTGGCGTTTAATCTTCTTATGGGACGTCGCTGGCCGCCGACGGAGGAGGATCTTCAAGTGGCAGAAGCCTTGTGCCTGGATTTGGGTCTAAGCGACCTGCTGGAACGCATGCCTTCGGGCCTGATGCAAATGGTAGGCGAGACAGGCTGGCAGCTATCGCATGGAGAGCGCAGTCGCGTCTACCTCGCGCGTGCCTTACTGCAGAATGCCCAATTGACGGTATTGGATGAGAGTTTTGCTGCGCTGGATCCGGAAACCCTAGAAAAGTGCCTGAATTGCGCCGTCAAACGGGCTCGGACGCTCTTGGTGATCGCACACCCTTGAGAGCTGCTTCTTCGGGCGACCTGGAAGCGCGCCGCCTTTGGTCAGGGCAACGGCAACGCATGCTCGACGATCAGTTGCGGGCTGCGAGACCCCTGGTATTCATTGATCGCCAGCCGGTACGTGAGCCTCACTCGCCGCGCCTCCAGGCGCCAGCCCGCCTCCACGGCGTTGAATGCGATGCCGGCGACCGAATGCCTGCTTTGATCAGTCCGCAGGACGAACTTTAGGTGCCGGTCCGCGACCACTCGCGGGGCTTGCAGATCGAATTCACCGTCGAACAGCGGCTCGGGAAAGCCCTGGCCCCAGGGACCGGCATGCTCCAGGGCTTCGGCCATTTCCAATCCTAAATCGCTTGCACCCAACTCGCCATCGGTATAGACCACATCGTGTAGCGCCTCCGGCGATATTCGGCGTTCGACCTCCAGGTCGAAAGCGCGCGCGAACGCCGCTAGGTCCGCGCGCCGCAACACCATTCCCGCGGCCATGGCGTGGCCTCCGAACTTGCTGATAAGCCCCGGGTGAGCCGTGGCCACGGCATCGAGCGTGTCACGGATATGCACGCCGGCGACGGAGCGCGCCGAACCCTTGATTTCATTTTCCGAGGCCAAGGCGAAAGCGATCACGGGACGATTGATGCGTTCGCGGATGCGGCCGGCCACGATCCCCACCACCCCTTGGTGCCAGTCCTCGTGGAACAGGCAAACACCGTAGGCCGTTTCATTGATTTCCCGAGATCCAAGGCTTGCCAGCGATCCGATCGCCTCACCGTGCATCTTGGCCTCGATGTCGCGCCGCTCGCCGTTGAGCCCGTCGAGCCGGGCAGCCAGGCCCGAAGCCGTGCCTTCGTCCTCGGCGAGGAGGCACTCGATCCCAAGCGACATGTCCGCCAAACGGCCCGCGGCATTGAGCCTCGGCGCAACCGCGAAGCCGAGATCGCGCGCGGACAGCCGCCCTAAATCGCGGCCCGCAACCGACGCCAAGGCGCGGATCCCGGGGACACAGCGCCCGGCCCGGATCCGGGCCAGCCCTTGGGCCACGAGAATGCGGTTGTTGTGGTCGAGCGGGACCACATCGGCCACGGTACCGAGCGCAACCAGGTCCAGGAACGAGGCGAGGTTCGGCTCCGGTATTCCCTTGCCGGCGAACCAATTCGAGGCGCGCAGATGAGCGCGTAACGCCGTCAGCACGTAAAACATGACACCGACACCGCAAAGGCATTTGCTCGGAAAAAGATCCCCGGGCCGATTGGGGTTGACGATCGCATCCGCTTCAGGCAGCGCGGGCCCCGGCAGATGATGGTCCGTGATCACCACCCGCACACCCGCGCGCCGGGCCGCGGCGACGCCGTCGATGCTGGAGATGCCGTTATCGACGGTAACGAGAACCTGGGGCCGGCACGGGAGAGTGATCGCCACGATCTCGGGCGTTAGACCATAGCCATACTCGAAGCGGTTGGGGACAATATAATGCACATCCGCCGCCCCCAATGCCCGTAACCCGCGCACGGTGAGCGCACAGCCGGTGGCGCCATCGGCATCGAAATCGCCGACCACGACAATGCGCTCGTTGCGTTCAAGCGCGCCGGCGAGCACTTCCACGGCTTGAGGCATGCCGGCCAACTCGCGGTAGGGAAGAAGGCGGGTGAGCGAATAGTCCAATTCCTCGGAAGACCGCACGCCGCGAGCTAGGTAAATACGCTGCAACACGGGCCGCAGGCCGCTCATAAGGCCGTCCGCCAACAACGGGATGACGCGTCTGATAATCCGCTTTTCCATCGTTTTGAACGCTTACGGTGTGTAAGATAGGGTTCGAGCGCTGTAGCGCGGTACGGCGCCCCCGCGAGCCCCTATACAAGCAGCTTGGGTTGTGCTCTATTAATCGCTAGATCGGATGTTAGCGAGCACAGGCGACTCAAACGTAATGCGTTTGTGAATTTTTTAGGTCATTTTATAACAGTTCGTGGGAGGGGACCCGTTTAAATATGAAATATGCACCACCAAGGGTAATTCCTATGAACCGGACAAGTAGCATAGACAGTGCTCCATCGGAAACGAAATGCGCGGCGTTGCTCTGCGAAGCCGCCAAGAGTCAGTTGGTCGTAATCGATATCCAGGCGAAACTCGGCGCCACGATTCCGGTGAAGGTGCTTAATCGCGTGATCGACAATACCGTTTTGCTGTTGGAGGCTGCCAAAACACTCGGGATCCCGGTGCTCGCCAGCGAGCAATACCCGCAAGGCCTAGGCCCCTTGGAGCCCCGGATCATCGAACACCTCCCGAGCGGCGTGCAACGCTTCGAGAAAACCTCGTTCTCATGCGTGCAAGCCAACGGTTTTCTTGACGCCGTCAAGAATGCCGCTCGGCCACAGGTGGTGCTCGCGGGGATGGAGGCGCACGTTTGCATATTGCAGACGGCGATTGACCTCAGCGCCCAGGGTTTCGACGTGTTCGTCGCCGAGGATGCGCTGTGCTCGCGCAAGCTGGAAAACTATCAGAATGCCCTATCGCGCATGCAACAATCCGGCGTAGCGGTTCTCAGCGCCGAGTCCGTGGTGTTCGAGTGGCTACGCGACGCGCAACACGAGCATTTCAAGGCCATCGCGAAACTTTTGCGTTGACGGGGTTTAATCCGCGCGGCGCGCGCGTAAACCAGGGCGACAACCCGTACGGACGCTCGCGATCGCATACTTAGTTCACTCTACGCCCGCCACGACGTGTGTGCATACGGCGCCTAAGCCACCGCTTATCGAGCTGCGTGATCTCACCAAGGCATATCACGAAGGCGGCTCCGAGCGCGTAGTCCTCCAAGGCGTGAACGCCACCTTCCCCGCGGGGCAATTCTTGGCCGTGACCGGACAAAGCGGTTCGGGTAAGTCGACGCTGCTCAATCTCATCAGTGGCATCGACCTGCCAACGGCAGGCGGTGTCCGGTTCGACGAAAGGTGGCTGAATGCGCTCGATGATACGCAGCGCACGCTGTTTCGGCGCCGCTATATTGGATTCGTATTTCAGTTCTATAACCTTATCCCGACGCTTACGGTCGAAGAGAACCTGTTGTTGCCCCTCGAGCTCAATGGGATCACGGGCCACAAGGCCCAGACCAGGGCCATGGAGTTTCTGGAACGGCTGGGCCTCGATGGGCGCGGGTCGAGCTTTCCTGATCGCCTCTCGGGCGGGGAACAGCAACGGGTCGCCATCGCCAGGGCCTTGATACACGATCCCGCCGTGATTCTGGCCGACGAGCCGACAGGTAATCTCGATCTCGAGACCGGGCGCTCCGTACTGAACCTGCTGCAAGAAACGGCTCGAGAGGCCGGAAAGACCTTAATCATGGTCACGCACAGCCAAGAAATAGTGGCTGTCGCCGACCGCGTCTATCGTCTGGGACAGGGACGGCTTACGGCATCGGCATCAGCATCGTGACCTCGATATTATGGCGCGCTGGCTTTCGTTTTTTGATCCGCAATCCTTGGCAGCTCGGTCTCGCTGTGCTCGGAATCGCCTTGGGAGTGGCGGTGGTGGTCGCCATCGACACGGCTCGGACCAGCGCCGATCGCGCTTTCACGCTCTCCACTCAAGCGGTCGTGGGGAAGGCGACTCATCGCATCATCGGCGGACCTAGTGGCCTCGAGGAGTCTCTTTTCCCTCGATTAAAGATCAGCGCTGCGATCCGGCAAGCGGCGCCGGTATTGGAGGATCACGTGTCGCTCGCGGATTATCCGGGCGAGACGATGCAACTACTGGGCATCGATCCGTTTTCGGAACTGAGCTTTCGTGCGCTACGGCCTGCTGATGAGAATACGGCCTCCGCGGCCGGCCTGGTCAAGTTTTTTACCCAAACCGCGAGCGTACTCATTAACCGTGCGAGCGGAACGCGCCTTGGGATCCAACTTGGCGATCACTTGGATATAAACTTGGGCACAGTGGCGCATCGGCTCAGGGTGGTCGGCTGGCTCACCGAAATCGGCGATTTAGACCAGGGGTCCTATGACGACCTGCTGGTTACGGACATTGCCACGGCACAAGAGCTCTTTGGCATGGCGGGACGCCTAAGCCATATCGATCTCATCCTCGCTGGTCCGCGAACCGAGGCTGTCCTCGCACGCATCCAGCAATTGCTGCCTCCCGGCGCGGCCGTGATTTCCGCCCGGACCCGCGATCAGGCAGTTGCGAGAATGACACGCGCGTTTCAAGCGAACCTCCTCGCCTTGGGTCTCTTAGCCGTCATGGTCGGCGGGTTTGTGGTGTTTAACACGATGCGCTTTCTGGTCTTGCAGCAACGGGACCTGGTAGGGACATTGCGCACGCTCGGGGTCAGGCGGGGGGAGGTGTTTGGGTGGATTCTCGCGGAAGCGACGCTTTTGGGAAGCGCCGGAACGGTCTTGGGGCTCGCCTTGGGCTTAGGGATGACTGACGCGCTCGTCAAATTAATGACGAGAACGATCAACGACGTCTACTATGTGTTAGCGGTAAGGGAGTTTTCTCTCGCGAGCGCAACTGTCCTGAAAGGCATTGCCCTCGGCATGGGAACGACGCTTATCGCGGCCGCGCTCCCCGCCTACGAGGCAACCGCGATGTCGCCGCGGCTTTCCTTAGCGCGCTCTCACCTGGAGATCCGAAGCCGCCGCAAAGTCGCCATCGCGGGCTGGGTTGGGGTCTCGATTGCGGCATTCGGCGCGCTGTCATTAGGGATCCAGAGGGGGGGCTTAGTGACGGCGTTCGCGGCCTTGTTTGCCATCGTTTTTGGGAGCGCGCTGCTCACGCCAGTGCTGATGGTAGGCATCGTCCATGGCGTTGGAAAACTATTGTCGCCTAGCGTCGGCATGCTTCTACGCATGGCGTTGCGCTCGGTCACCGCCGCACTCAGCCGCACCGCTGTCGCCGTTGCCACCTTGATGCTCGCGATTGCGACAACCGTGGGGATGGGATTAATGATCAGCGATTTTCGCCTATCGGTTTCCGATTGGCTCGCTGGTTTGCTGGGGGCGGATCTGTATGTCTTTGTCCCCGGCCCCACGGTCAGGGCGCCTGCCTCGGCGTTAGGCCCGGACCTGGTCAAGGGTATCAGGTCCGCGCCCGGGGTCGCGTCGGTGTCTACCACCCGCCGTATCTTTATCGAAGACCCCGGGGAGATCACGGAACTGGTCGCTTATGAGCTGAGCGCACGATCGCGCGCGGGGTTTCGTTTCCAGCGCGGAGATCCTGAGCACATCTGGAGGGTTTTCGACCGGGAGGACGTGGTATTGGTGTCCGAGGCCTATGCCTACCGTCATGGTTTATCGCCGGGCGATTCGATCCGACTACGGACCGACCTGGGCCGACGGAACTTTACGCTTGCCGGTGTGTATTACCACTACGGATCCGATCAGGGACTCGTCGCGATGAGCAGACCTATCTTCGACCGTTACTGGCGCGACACGGGTGTGTCTAGCGTAGGAGTCCATGCCGCGCCCGGCATTGATCGCGAGCGACTAAAAGCGCGGATCAGAGCCTTAGCGGGGCCATCACAGAGGATTGCGGTGAAATCAAACCGGGCTTTATTCGTGAGATCATTGCGCATCTTTGACCGCACTTTCGTCATCACCCAGGTTCTACGGGTGCTTGCGGGCTGCGTCGCCTTCGTTGGCGTTTTTAGCGCCTTAATGGCGATGCAACTGGAGCGGGCCCACGAGCGCAGTGTGCTGCGCGCCTGCGGAGTGACGCCCGGGCAGATCGGAAAGCTCATCATCTTAGAAACGGCCTTTATGGGCCTCATTGCCGGTATCATCGCTCTTCCGGTCGGCATGATCATTGCCGTGGTGCTCGAGATGGTGCTGATTCCGCGTTCCTTCGGTTGGGTCATGACGGTACACATTGTCCCCTCGATTCTGCTTCAGGGAGTGTTGATCGGCGTATTGGCGGCCGCGCTCGCGGCCCTCTATCCCGCCTGGAGAACCACCCGCGGCGCGGTGGCCGATCTCAGGCGGCATGAGTGAGCAGTGATCCCCATCTCACCACGCGGCAGATCCCTGCAATGACGAGAAGCCGGGCGTCGGCTCCCTGGACATCCCACCGGTCACATCCCTCCGGAATCGATCGGAGGGCTATCTATTTCTTGGCGGGGTTACTAACATGGCGCAACGCTGCTATCCGATTACCCTGGCTTGGTACGAACGAAGCTCATGCTGATCCCGCTCAGAGACGATCTCCATCTTCAAACTCGCCCGCTCGTGACCTACACACTCATCGGCGCATGCATTCTCTTATTCTTGTTGCAGCAATCATTGGAAGAGGTCGAGTCTCAGCGTCTAATTTATAGTTTCGGTATCATACCCGCCCTGCTGCTTGAACATGCGCGGCTGGCGCCCGGGTTGGCGTTCGTATCTCCCGAAGCGGCGTTGTTTACATCCATGTTTTTGCACGCCGGATGGATCCACCTGATCGGGAACATGCTTTACCTGTGGATATTTGGCGACGACGTGGAAGACTCGATGGGCCGCTGTCGCTATCTAGTTTTCTATTTGCTTTGCGGCCTCGCCGGAGGACTGAGCCATGTCGCGGCGCATCCTACGTCGGGGATACCGGTGGTCGGCGCAAGCGGGGCGGTATCCGGTGTGCTTGGCGCCTACCTACTCTTGTATCCGCACGCGCGGATCTTAGTGCTCCTGCCGATGCCTAAATTCTCCCGCTTAGTCCGATTACCCGCCTTTTTAGTGCTGGGTTTTTGGATTGTGTTTCAGTTACTTAATACAGCGTTCGCCGGCGGCCAAGAAGGCGGGGTCGCGTGGTACGTCCATATCGGCGGTTTCGCGACAGGCATGGCCCTCGTTCCGTTCTTCAAGTACCGTACAATCGGTCTGTTACAACCTGCCCATGGTTCTCGCCGCTGGCTGAGGAAATTATGACGGAATCTTAGCAACCCGGAAACCCGCCCCATCTAACGTGGAACGGACGTGATGGCATGGTTTTTTCATCCCGCTTGGCGCGGTGACTTTTTCATGGCGCGTCACCATGAGATTCGGCCGCGATTGCCCCCGGATCCCATGGGATTCAACTAGTGACCTAGCGAGTATAGCAAATGGTACGTGTCCCCATTTTCAACACGGTCGATTTAGAACGGTTAGTGCGGATCGACCACATTAGTTATTTGTATAGATCCGCGTTATCGGAAATAGGCGTCGGAACGCTGTTAGCAATCGTTGCGTTCTGCTCGCTTTGGGGGAGCAACACCCAGGGGGTAGCGGCTTTTTGGACTGGCGCCCTTGTGTGCATTTACGCACTCCGCATCGTGCTATGCGCTCTTTACCAACGATCGCTCACGCGCGATAAAAATGAAGAGCTGTGGTTGACCGCAATTCTTTCAAGCATCGCGATCACCGGTATCGCATGGGGAGTGTTCAATGTAATGATCTCCGCCTACGGCACTGGATACTGCCCGACCTTGATTTTGCTATGCACGGGATGTCTCGCCATGGCTATGCTTGCCATCTACTCGGGCGCATCGGATGCTGTTTTCGCGTATGCAATGCCAGCACTGGCTCCAACCATCGCCTACCATATTTTCCAAGTTAAAGCAGATAATCTGGCGGTGGCCGTAGTATTGGTAATATACACAGCGACATTGCTTATCGCTTCGCGCCGCTTGACTGAGACGCTATTGGCCTACTGGCGAGCCCGAGAAGAAGGCAGGCTTTTGCTCAATGACGTCGATGACCGCAAAGAGCAAGTCAGTACGCTAAATATTGCGCTCAAGACCCATGCGGAAAAACAAGAACGCACGGCGTCTGAATTGCAGCGGACAACGGCTGTCTTGGAGTCATCGGAGCTAAAAGCCAGGGCCTTAGCCGGTACCCTGGTCCGCATCTCAACCAAATGCTCCGTCACGGGTTTGCTGAATACCCGCCATTTCACGGAAATTCTCGCTACGGAATGGCCGCGCCTGATGCGCGACAAGAAACCACTCTCCTTGATCATGTTCGATCTCGACGATGGCGAACGGAATCGGGACTTTTACCGATCGACCCAAGGCGCGAAGTGCCTGCGGCGCGTAGCCGGTATCGTACGGAATTTCTCTCGACGCGCGGGCGACGTGGCAGCCCGTCACGATGGTACGCGATTCAGTATCCTGCTGCCGGGAGCCGACACGGCAAGTGCAAGCCGCATCGCGGAGAGTTTGCGGCGAGAGGTGGAAACGCAAAGAGTGATTCATGCCGCTTCAGATCCGGGAGCGATAGTAACGATTCATATCGGCGTCGCGACGGTGATCCCATCTCGGTCCCGAAACCCAAACGACTTGATCGAGTACGTCGATACCGCGCTCTATGAAGCCAGGTTTCAGGGTGGCAATCGGGTTGTATGTTATCGGGCTTTACAAAACCTTATGCTGGAACGCTGGGACAACCGTACTGACGGACAACCGTCCGAAGAAGGTGTCGTCAAGAAACTCGCGCTTCGCGGCTACGAAGGCCGGACGAATAGATATGAGCCCGATTCCAAGATTTCGGATCATTGCCCCGATATCGATTCGGTCCACGCAGTTTTGCGTGGTCGACTTCGTATCACACTTGACGGTCAATCCATGGTATTAAGCCCCGGCGATTGCTTGTTTTTCCCGCCTGGCGCAACTTGCAGCGCCGAGGTTGCTAGTAACGAAGCCGTCTATCTATTGGAGGCGGTAAAGGCTCAATAACCTCCTCATCGCCAGCAGGCAGGAAATCCCGTGGAACGCCCAAATGGAAGGCCTCGCTTCTCCCCTTTCTAAAACTGCATCGCCACGGTTCCCGGCTCTTACCGCGGGGAGCAAGATTTAAACATCCAGCCGCCCATCGCTAAAGGTCCAAAAATCAGCGCCGATAGGATGCTGATGTTCGCTCTTGGACCCCACGTTGATCTCTATCTTATTCCTGGCAGGTGTACCTGAATGACAGGGTCAATCGCAAGAATCACGGCGCGCACCGCCACCAATTACGAGGAATTGGCCGAAGCCGTGAACGGTCTTTTTACTGAATCCGACAGTGAAACCGATCAGACACTCAACCGCGTGGAGCTTTATCTGCAACAAAAGATACGCAGCGTCCTGGACGGTGAATATCCATTAGATAGCTTACCTCTGATGCCGGCCACGGTAAGCGCGCTTCTTCCCAAGCTCAACGAAGCGCAATTTACCGTCGACCGTGTTTATCCCTTCGCCATGCAAGATCCCGCGGTGGCGGCGGAAATTATTCGTTTTGCAAACGAGGGCTCGCGCAAGGGCTCCGCGAAACCGATCTCTAATCTCAATCAAGCATTAGAAGAACTTGCGCCGGACACGCTAAGATCGGTACTAGCAAGGGTCTTGCTTCGGCCCACTATTCCAATTAAACCGATATTCGTTCAACTGATCGGCAAACCTCTGTGGGACCATGCACGTGATTGTGCGCACGCATGTGCCGAGTTGGCATACGAAAACCACGTGGATGCGAATGATGCGGCCTTTATCGGACTGACCCACGACGTTGGCAAGTTGGTAATATTCAAGCTTTTATGCGTTGCGTTCCGGGCCACCGGTTCGTCCGTTTCTCCGCGCGCCCCGGTGGTTGCTGAAATCGTACGGCAATATGCGTTTAAATTGTCGCGATTTGTTGCAGAATATTGGAATTTTCCTCAGGTATACGTGCAGGCACTCGAAGATCAAGCGTCCGCCAGCGCTGCGGGTGAGATGTCGTCACTGGGACGCACTTTATACTACGGTAATCTCCTTGCCGAAGCCCATGCGGTGCTTCAGAGATACCGCTATTCCGGCCCCGATCTGGAGCAAGCGCTGCAACAGCTCGGAATGTCCTTATCTCGCGTTTACGATATATTTCCCGCCGCACCGCGACTTGCATACCGATAGCTCTCGCACGCGACACTTTTGCAGAGCTTCCTTAATCTCGCAGGTTGGCCTGCAGCTCCGCACAATCTCTTGCTGACCACTGCGCGCCAAACTTCTCTTTTAGCTGCTGCCGAAGCGAGGGGTTCTCGCTCGCCATGGAATCGACCCAGTGCTGTTTTACAACTTTGTGACGCGGGCGAACGTTTGGGTCGAATCCTTTTTTCCGCAGTTCTGACCGCCGTATCTCCAGCGATCCTTCGGTGCTGTACAGCCCGAGGGAGATTATTCTCTTTGAAGCCGAGTCTCTGAACAGCATATAATCTTCCACCCCTTTGTTTTTGAGATCTTCAAGAATAGCGCGAGCGACGCTTTCCGGCCCAGTTGGCTCTATGAATATCCAGTATCTCCTAGCAGTGATCTTCTCGTCCTGCCTGGTCCAGTTACGCGCGTTAAACTGACCAAGCCACGACGTCGCCTCGCTCGCCGCCCGTTCATCCACGAACGGCCCGGCCGTAAAGCAGAAATCATGCGGTTGACCGAGCGGAGGATCCGCAGAGCGCGCGGCCTTCGATGTAGAATCGGTCGTCGCTTTTTGTTGCTCATCCGCGAGCGCCGTGACTGGCGCCGTTGGCTCGGGCGTACCGCTCGCTTGTCCGATGTTCGATGCTCTTCCCGCATCGTCCCTACGCTCGGGATCCTCGCCCACGGCTGGGCCGGGACGCGCGAGAGGCGTTTGCGGCAGGTCGAGTTCACGCAATAGTTTCAGACTTTCCACCTGTTGCGGGATGGGCTGATCATGCGTTGCTCTTTTCAAAGCGTCGCGCAGCAGCGCGTTATATTCCCAGCTAAAGTACAGTATGTTGGCCGTCAGGAGTACGAATACGAACCATTTCATGGCTGAGGACGCCGGCCCCAAATGAGCAAGCCTTGGAGTACGAGGTTTGGAATCATGACGAACCGATCCGTTAACAGAGGTGTGATAAATCGAGCGTCGCCCCCGGTAATAATACACTGAGCTTCATTGAATCGCCGCTTGATCTCGTTAGCGACGCGGTCTATACACGCAGCGATTGCGTGAGCCGTTCCGGCCACCACCCCGTCCGGGGTGTTGTGCGCCAGGAGCACCGCGGCGTCCCCGGCGCGCGTCTCCTCGATTGCGTTGGTATGTGCGGCCAAGGCGCGCCGCATGAGCCACAGCCCGGGTAGAACGAGTCCTCCGATGTGCTGACCTACCGGCGACAAACCATCAACTGTCACCGCCGTTCCACAATCTACTAGGCACGCCGGCGATGCATGCCGATGCCAAACCGCGATCAAGCCTAACCAGCGATCCACGCCAAGCTGCGTTGGTTTGTCGTAACCGTTTCTCACACCGCACGCCGCCACGCTAACCGTCGCAAATTCCGGGGCGACGCGCCATCTCTCCACGGCCCATCGCGTCAGTCCCTCGGCGATACCTTCACCGGCAACGTTCGAGACGAGTAGCCGCCGTGGATTCGGAAGATTTACCCACTCGCAATCGACTCGCCCGCTGAAGGCGCTTCTTGTATCGCAGCTTCCTTGGGCCAGCCTGTATCCATCCTTCCAGAACTCCCATTTGATCCGACTATTGCCAACGTCAACGACTAGCATCAATCGGCCGGTCTCAAACTTAAATCACCCGCTTCAAAACGGCAGATCGAATCCCCCATCTCCAGGGACAATGCCCCACTCGGGTCCATGCCAAAGGCGCGGCCGATCAGGCGCGCCCCGCGCCAGGATAATTGTACTTTTTGCCCAAAAACGACGTCATACCCCAGACACTCATCGTAAAATGGCGCAAATCCGAAGCGTTCGAAGATCGTGAACGCAGTATGAAGTTCGTGCAGCAAGGCCGTGGCAAGGGCATTGCGTGAAACGCCGCGCCCCAGCGCAGTCTGTATATCCGTATAAGGTTGTTTTATTTCGCGTAGTCTCCGTTGAGGAAACGCCACGTTGATACCGATCCCGGCCACGGCCGTGTGCTTATTATGCGGCCCGACTCTGGTTTCAACCAGAATGCCGCCCAGCTTGCGGTTATTCCACCAGATGTCATTCGGCCATTTTATCCCGACATCATCGATCCCTAGGTTTCTAAGTACGCGCACTGCGACGGTGGCCGTCGTCAACCCGAGCGACAACAGGATCTCGGGAGCGACGCGGAGATCCCAGGCGACGGACATACATAACCCGCTTCCAAGCGGGGCGATCCACGCTTTCCCGCGCCGACCTCGGCCCATGCGCTGGAACTCGGCCAGGCATACATGCCGGTGAGTATCCTCTCGGCCCGCTCTCTCCATAAGCGCCTGGTTAGTGGAATCGATCGAGAACGCTACATCGATGCGATGAGGAGCGGAACCGGATCGTTGCAGAGCGGTCACTATCCGGTCCGTCTCCAAAAGCTCGATGGGGTGCTTCAATCTCAACCGGTCATCGCCCGCAGCCTCGATTTCCACACCGTAAGAACCAAGCAACGCGGCCAGCGTTTCTAACGGAGGTGTTTCACCGCCGAACGCTGTAGCCATCCTTGCGGTGGAATAGATATTCCCGTCCGCGAGCAGCTTTAAAAGCTGCTCATCCCGCGCCGCTTTAGCAAATGACGCCGATTTCGATGGCACGGCAATGCTCTGAGATCGTCCCGGTTTAGGCGAATATTATTCGCTATGACGCGCCACCGGGCGGGAGGGATCTACGCACCATTCGCTCCAGGATCCGGCATAAAGCCGGCCCATCCCCAGCCCGGCGTGCTTGATCGCCAGGAGATTATGGCAGGCAGTCACACCGGAACCGCAATATACGGAGACCTGCTGTGGAGGCATTTCTTTGAACAGCGTTGTGAATTGCAGGCGCAATTCGTCCGCGGAGAGAAATAGACCTTCGGCATCGAGGTTATCTTTCCACCAGCGATTTATCGCTCCGGGGATATGGCCCGCCACGCGATCTATGGGCTCATAGTCTCCACGATAGCGGGCGGGATCACGCGAATCCAACAGCAATGAGGCCCGCGCGACCTCGTCGATCGTATGCAAGAGATGACGCTCGGGTGCGCCGTGAAAGGCGCCCCCGGTGTTGGATTGTTCGCCGGCCGTGACCGGAAAGTCCATGGCGATCCATTGCTGCCACCCCCCATCGAGGACGGCAACCTTGTCGTACCCCATATAGTGGAGTAACCACCACAAGCGCGCCGCGATGGAACCACCGGCGGCGTCGTAGGCCACGACCTGCGTGCGGTCTTCGATACCCAGGCGCCCAAACAGCGTTTCCAGCGCTTGCGGGCTTGGGAGAGGATGCCGCCCGTGGTCTGTCAAAGGAGGACCGCTCAAGTCGTGTTCGAGATCGGCGTACACCGCACCCCAAATATGATTCGCACGATAGGCGACCCTCCCTGCCAGCTTGTTCGCAAGATCAAACCGGCAATCGACGATAACCCATCCGGCCGCACCAAGATGCTGCTTTAAGCGGTCCCGGTCAATGATCGTCTCGAACATAAGGCGAATCCTGCACTCTACCCCCTGGCGTCGGAATCCCACAAAAAACCGTCGCGTGCCGCACAAGCCTGAGCACCGCGAACAACGGAATTCTATACGAAAATAGGCCGGATGCGCATGGGGATCCGCCGCAAGACTTCTCGGGCGCAATTCGCGCGGCTTGGTTAACGGCCGCACTCCAAATTGAGTCGATCGTGAGAGCTCGTGAATAACCTAGGACTTATGGTCAAGCGGGGATGGATCGCTGACCTGGCCCGCCATGCTATGGCCTACAAGGTGCTGGAAGAACGCGGAACGCTCGCTCGCAGTCAGCTCCGCGATCGCCGAGACTTGTTGGTAGAACTTTCGGAAGTCCTGCTTCACATTGTCAAAAAGCCGTTCGAATGCCCGAGTGTGCTCCCGATAAGTGACGATCGAGGAGAGCTTGGCATTATTTAGGTCCCGCGCCATCCATGCATCGTAGCCCGAATACCCCCCCCATTGATCCCGCACCGCGCGGTAGCGCTGGCGTAAATCTGTAAAAATGCCTTGTTTCGCGGCGCGCATCTCCGCTAAAATCATTCGCGATGCGTAGAGGTCGTGCAAGCGCCTCGCCGTATCGAGCACCAGCGCGACGAAGGCATCTTCGTGGCGCTTCGCTAAATCAAAATCTTTGACTTTTTCATGCTGTTTGGTTTGCACCAGCCAGTGCCGGACCCCTTGCGTGGCCACCGTCGTCGCAAAGGCTTCGTTGAAGGCGCTATCGCCCGGAACATAAACCGTTTGATGCGCCATTTCATGCAGGATAACCTCGCCGATCCGCGTGTCGCTCCAGCTTAGCATGGTGCTATAGACCGGATCTCGAAACCAGCCGAGTGTAGAGTACGCCGCGACCCCGCCTACGAAAACGTCGTTGCCGGCCTTCGATAATCCCGCCGCCGCGTTATGAGCTCGGTTCTCGGAAAAATAGCCGTGATAACTCAAGCAGCCTGCGAACGGGAAACACCAGTTCAGGGGGCTGAGTGAAAACTCCGGAGTTGCGAATACGTTCCACGCAACCGCCCTGCGATCTAGATCCACGAAGGTAAGATAGCTTCCATTATCAGTGAGGCCGAGCTTGTCGATCGCAAAGCTGCGCAGCTCCAGAATCGTATGCAGTTTGTCCTTGATTTGCGCCGGCGTTTGCGGTTCGGCGATAACGGAACTGATCGCTCTCCTTTTTAATAACAGAGAAGCCTGCCCCGTAACCGACTGGGCGTAATAGCTCAAGTTCGCCCACGGGCAATACAAAAGAAGCGATAAAACCAAAGGCGTGATCCAGTACATGGCCCCTGCACGCACGTCAGCACATTCTGCTACCGCCCGTTGTATCATCGCATTCCTTCTCATAAAACTTCGCTGCAAATCGCGGGAGACATGCCCGTTCTATGGCGATTCCCGCGAGCCCGGAACCCGGCATACAACTTCGTTGTAGCGATTCAGTATGCCAAGACCATGCCGAAATAAAAAGTCCGGCGGTCGAGTTATAATGATGTCAGCACAAAAAATACGGCATGGCTTACCCTTATAAGCTATGTTATCCGAGTTATACGCAATAATTTTTTAATCGAGGTCGTTATGTGCGGAATCGTCGGCGGCGTTGCACAGCGAGATGTGGCGCCCATTCTTGTCGAAGGGCTAAGGCGCTTGGAGTATCGCGGATACGACTCGGCGGGGATCGCGGTAATCGATAATAAGCGGTCGTTGGAGCGCCTGCGTGTTTTAGGCAAGGTCGAGAAGCTCCAGGCGTCGCTCAAAGACACTCTTGTTCAGGGCTCTTTGGGCATTGCCCACACGCGCTGGGCGACGCACGGCGAACCTAGCACCCGCAACGCCCATCCCCACGTCTCCAATGATTGCGTCGCATTGGTGCATAACGGAATCATCGAGAACCACAATAAGCTCCGCTTGCGGCAGAGCGAAAAAGGCTATCAGTTCACCTCCGACACCGATACCGAAGTCGCGGTTCACCAGATATACGACCACATAAAGACAGGGAAGGACTTGCTTACCGCGGTGCTTGACACCGCACAAGAGCTCGACGGCGCGTTTGCTCTCGGCGTCATTAGCGCATCGGAACCCGACCGGCTCATTGCCGCGAGGCGCGGCAGCCCGCTCGTCATCGGAATAGGTATCGGAGAAGCTTTCATCGCCTCCGATGTTTTCGCGCTCCTGCCGGTGACCCAGAGGTTTATTTTTTTGGAGGAAGGCGATGTTGCGGACATCCGCCGGGACAGCGTCGCGATTTATGATGCCGGGCGCCGGCGCGTCGAACGACCGATTTCCATCTCGCAACTCTCCGCCGATGCCGCGGACAAAGCAGGCTACCGGCATTACATGTTGAAGGAGATTTTCACCCAAGCGCAGGCGGTGGCCGACACCTTGGAGGGCAGGACCCAAGAAGGCAGGGTCGTCGAGGACGCGTTCGGTTACGGGGCGCATGCTGTTTTCGACCAGATGCGCGCTGTCCAAATCGTTGCCTGCGGAACGAGCTTTCATGCCGGTCTCGTCACCCGCTACTGGATGGAAGGCGTTGCCGGCATCCCGTGCAGCGTCGAGATAGCGAGTGAATTCCGCTATCGCAAGTCCGTGGTGCAGGCGGGCACATTATTCGTCGCGATCTCGCAATCGGGAGAAACGGCCGACACATTGGCCGCGTTACGACTCGCGAAATCCGCCGGATACTTGGATACCTTGGCGATTTGCAATGTCCCCGAAAGCTCGCTCACGCGCGAAGCCGGTCTCGTCTTCTTAACGCGGGCGGGCCCAGAAATCGGCGTGGCCTCGACGAAGGCGTTTACGACGCAGCTTACGGCCATGCTGCTCCTGGTGGTCGCGCTCGGTCGACGGCGCGGATTGGATGCGGCGGCCGAGCAAGCGTTGGTGTTAACGATAGAAAGCCTGCCCGGAAAGCTGAACCAGGTATTACTGCTCAACGATAAAGTCAAGCAGCTATCCGAGCATTTCGCGGATAAACATCATGCCCTGTATTTAGGCCGTGGCGCGATGTATCCAGTCGCGATGGAAGGCGCCCTCAAGCTGAAAGAAATTTCTTATATTCACGCCGAGGCCTATCCGGCCGGCGAACTAAAACACGGGCCCTTGGCGCTGGTGGACGAAGATATGCCGGTCATCGCCATCGCGCCAAACAACGAATTATTGGAAAAGCTGAAATCGAACTTGGAGGAAGTCAGGGCACGCAAGGGCAAGCTGTATGTCTTTGTCGATCCGAGTATCGGTATGCAAAGCGCCAACAGCGTCGTTGCCATCGAAACAGTTTCCGTCGACGACCTCATCGCCCCAATTGTCTATACGGTACCGTTGCAACTGCTTGCCTATCACGTCGCCGTGCTTAAAGGGGCCGACATCGATCAACCGCGTAATCTCGCTAAATCCGTGACCGTGGAATAAAAGCGCTAGGATGGCCGAGCCGACGAAGTCTATGCAGTATCGCGTTCTTCTCGTCGACGACGATCGGGACATGATCTCGCTCGTATCCTCGTGGCTGAAGGATGCGGGTTTCGAAGTCGATCCGGTGACGTCCGGAAGCGAAGCGATCGCTCGCATCGATGTTATTCGTCCTCATCTGGTGATCACCGATCTCGTGATGCAGGATATGGATGGCATGACCTTGCTTTCCAAGATCCACCGCCAGAACCCGCTGATGCCGGTGATCATGCTGAGCGGCAAGGCGCAAATCGCCGATGCCGTTAAAGCCATGCATCTCGGCATCTCGGAGTTTCTGACCAAACCCATCGCCAAGGAAGAGCTCGTAGCCCGGGTACGGCATACGCTCCGGCTCGCCGCCGGCGAGTCGGACACCGGTTTGAATTTCGGCAAGGAAATAATATATCGAAGCGAGAAGATCGCCCAGCTCTTGGAACAAGCGAAACTCCTCGCCGCGACCGACGTTACGGTCTTGATCACCGGCGCCACGGGCGCCGGTAAGGAGGCGCTGGCCAAGGCCATTCACGAGGGCAGCTCACGCAAGGACCAGCCCTTTGTCGCGATCAACTGTGCCGCCATTCCCGAGCAACTCCTCGAGTCGGAGCTATTTGGACACGAGAAAGGTGCGTTTACGGGCGCGCAAACGAAACATGAAGGGCTCTTCCAAGCCGCAAACAAAGGCACGATATTTCTGGACGAAGTCGGCGACATGCCTCTGGGCTTGCAAGTGAAGCTGCTGCGCGTGTTGCAGGACTTCGCGGTGCGTCCCGTGGGATCGGTCCACGGGATCCCCGTGAATGTTCGCGTGATCTCTGCGACCAACACGGATCCAGATCAGGGCGTCCAGTCTGGCCGGTTTCGGGAAGACCTGTACTACCGGCTGAACGTGGTGCGGCTTCACCTACCGCCCTTAGCGGAACGCCGCGAAGACATTCAGCCGCTGCTAAATCACTTCTTGAAACGTGTGGGCCAGCGCGACAATAAGAAACGCAAGCGCTTTGCACCGGAGGCGCTTGAATATTTAGCCTCGGCTCCGTGGCCCGGAAACATTCGGCATCTCATGAATGTCGTTGAATCATGCTGCGCCCTCACGAGTACCGATATTATCCCGCTGGCCATGGCGCAAAAGGCGCTGCGGGACCAGCCCGCTCATGTTCAAACCTTAAAGGACGCCAAAGAGGATTTCGAGCGAAGTTATCTCGTGAGTGTCTTGCGCGTCACGAACGGCCACGTTTCTCACGCTGCGCGGCTCGCCGGACGGAATCGAACGGAATTCTACAAGCTGCTTAAACAGCATCATATCGAACCGGAGGAGTTTAGGACTTCGCGACAAGCCACAGAGGAAGATTAGGTTTGAGACGTTACGATCGATAAATAATACCCCATGGCAACGAGAATTGTTCGCGTAGACCTGGAGCTGAAAGATCTTATCCCGGGCTTTTTGAATAATAGGCAGCAGGATGCGCTGTCGATTCGCGCAGCCTTAGCGCAAGAGGATATGGAAACGGTGCGGATCCTGGGTCATAGCATGAAAGGCTGCGCGGGCGGGTATGGTTTCAATGCCCTGAGTGTGCTTGGCGGGATTTTGGAACAGGGTGCGCAGAACCGGGACAGCGAAGCGATAACGACCGCCGTGGATGAGTTACAGACCTACCTGGCAGAGGTCGAGATTATCTACGATTAATCCCGTGGAGGGGCGCTCCCGCGTGAAGGAGGTGCAGCATGCGTCGCGGCCGTTGATATATGCCGTTAGCACGATCTTCGGCGCGGCGTTTTCTTTGCTGCTTGTGATGCTAGCATGGCAGAATGCGCTCGAGGCAAAGAGAAAGGAATTTGCCTTTGATTCGATACTGTTACGGGATACAGTCAAACTCAGCGCTTCGGCCGCTCATAACTCTCTTGACAATATCGCCGCGCTTGTGGAGGGGCTGGATGCCTCTGTGATAGCCACATTACCCGCCTTCCTGAAATCGCTGCTCGCGCGCCATCCCTTCATCGAATCAGTTTCTTTGCATCGGAGCGGCGTTCCTCTAAATCACCTCCCGAAAGATATGGCGTCGAGACCGGATGCGGGCGGGGATCCCTTGCCCACGGGCCCCACGATCTTGTGGGGTCGCGGCGGCGAGTTATACATCGGTCGAAGTCCCGCGAAAGGAGCGCTCTACAACGATCAGATTCTCTCTGACCCGCGTTTTGCGGATGCCCTGCGCGCGGCGGTCGACACCGGTATGGTAGTCCCCGGCCCTCCGGCCTCGGCCACTGAGGGTATTCGTCCCTATACGCTCATCAAAGCGATCGATACCGGTTCGGCGCATGACGTGAACCGGCGCTCGAATACCGTGCCCGGCGCGTTTGTGGCTATCCTCGTGAACCCCGGCCATTTATTCAGTGAGGCCCTGTTACGGGATGATGTTTCGGTAAGCCTGTATACGGAATCTCAGGGCGTCACTGGACGGCAACTCATATTCGTGCAGCGCGGCGCCGTGGCGCCGGACAAAGCGAATTTTTCCATCAGCACACTCAAGGAAGAAACACTTGCGCAGTTTCCCTATTATTCGATGAAGTTGGTCGTGGAAAGGCAGGTGCTTTGGAGGGAGATCGACAAGGGATTGATCGCTACCGCCATCGTGCTAGGAATCGGTGTGACGACATTAATCGTAGCCCTCGCCCGGGCGAGGGAAATACAGGCGTGGGAGTTAAGCCGGCGGAATCAGGAAATCGAACGCCAGGTTGGCTTGCAAACCAAAGAGCTTGCCGTTACCCGGGATGCGGCCATCAAGGCATCCACGGTGAAATCCGAGTTTCTGGCAAGCATGAGCCATGAGATTCGGACGCCGCTGAACGCGATTATCGGCATGGGCGAACTGCTCAGCGACACGCCGCTGACGCGCGTGCAAAAACGCTACGTCGGTGTCTTCAAAAAGGCTGGAGAAGCATTGCTGGCGCTGGTAAACGACATACTCGACCTCTCGAAGATCGAAGCCGAGCAGTTGGTTCTCAAGAAAATCCCGTTCAATTTACGTACTTTGATCGAAGAGACAGCCGATATTCACGCGTTGGGAGCCGACGAGAAGAATATCGAGCTGCTCTGCCACATCGGCACGGATGTCCCGGCCCAAGTGAGCGGCGACGCGGCGCGGCTTCGCCAGATCCTTTTAAACCTTGTCGGGAATGCAATCAAATTCACCCATCAGGGCGAGGTGGTAGTCAAGGTCTCGTCTAATCCCGACATAAGCGATCCCCATCGGTTATTGTTCTCGGTAGCGGATACCGGGATCGGTATTCCCTCGGACAAAATCGGCACCATCTTCGATAGCTTTTCCCAAGCTGATTCATCCACGACCCGGCAGTACGGAGGGACGGGGCTCGGCCTCACGATTTCCAAGCGCTTGGTGGAGCTTATGGGTGGGTGGATACGTGCGGAGAGTATCGAAGGGAAAGGTAGCGTTTTATCGTTCGCGATCAGTCTGGGATCCACCCCGGAGCCCCAGGCTAGACTAGCTACGGATGCATCCCTTAGTCTAAAGGACGTTCGGGTGCTCATCATCGATGATAATTCGACTAATCGGCTGATCTTGCGCGAAGTACTGAGCGCTCAAGGCGCGTTGGTGAGCGAGGCCCATGGTGGCGCGGAGGGCATCCAGGCATTTCGGGAGGCGAGCCGCTTGGGACAAGATTACGGTGTCGTCATTACTGATTGTCACATGCCGGAGGTCGACGGCTTTGCGGTGGTGGGGGCGTTGCGTACCGCGGGCGGATCGTGCAAAACGATACTAATGGTATCTTCGTCGCAACTTTCCAGTGATATGGGCACAGCCAGCGCGCTCGGGATCGGCGCCTACTTGATCAAGCCGGTAAAGTCCGTGGAGCTGATCAAAGCAATCAACGTCGCCATGCTAAGAACCTTAGACGAAACGCATGACCACATCGTCACAACGCCGCTACCTGAACGGCGTGCGGAAAATTTACCTATTTTATTGGTCGAAGACACGCCCGATAACCGGCTGCTCATCAAAGCTTATCTCCGGAAAACGCCTTACAAAATCGAGGAGGCCGAAAATGGGAGCGTGGCGCTACAGAAGTTCAAGACCCACGCCTATGGTCTGGTATTGATGGATATCCAAATGCCGGTGATGGACGGCCACCAGGCAACGCGCGCCATGCGCGAGTGGGAAACGGAACAGGGCCGCGATCCGACCCCGATTATTGCCCTGACGGCTCATGCCATAAAGCAGGAAATGGATAGGAGTGCCGCCGCGGGATGCACGGCGCATTTAATCAAACCGATTAAGAAGGAAACGTTGTTGCAAATCGTCCAGAAATATTTGCCGGTGTCACCAGCAAGTTAGGAAAGCTCTGCAAAAGTGTCGCGAGCAGCCCAGATGCGCAAAGCCGCGGAGCGAGCCGCGGGCATCTTTAAGCAACATTCTGCGCCGCGACCATGAAATAAAGCATAGGGATAGAAAACATAGTATTGAAGCGGCTGGCCAACATCGCCGTGCGCGCTGCCGCTTTTTTCTCCTCGTCGGACGCCTCGACCATGCCCAGGACCTTTCGCTGGTTAGGCCAGATGATCATCCACACATTGTAGGCCATGATGAGGCCCATCCACATGCCGATCCCGATGTAGGTGTCCCGGCCACCGGTCCCGATGCCGAGGATAAGGGCGTTCACGAGATAACCGTTCATGATCGCTACCAGGAGCCCGGTCACGACCGTCGACAACGCGGCCCACCGGAACCAGAACAACGCCGTTGGCGCGATGACCTTGCTGATGGCGGGTTTGTGCTCATCGGGGATCTTGGGCATTGACGGGATCTGCACGAAATTGAAATACCACAGGAGCCCGATCCACATCACTCCGGAAACCACATGCAGCCACCGGAACAAGAAGGTAAACCACGCGTACGACATCTCGACGGCGCCGACAGCGAGAGCTAAAACCGTGACCAGGGCGGCCCCAAAGATAAGCGCTCGTTCGAGCTTATCTAAACCGATTTTGGCCAGCGTATCGAAGACTCTCACCATAATAGCGTTCATAAGTCAGCCTCCCCTTTTATTCTTCCAAACCCACCGGATCCACACTACGTCAAGAAGGCGCGGATATCAATAACTGCAACGAGCTATGCCCCGAGATCCCAGTCCAGTGAGAGCGCGCGAGTGTCACCGGTTCGGCATCGGTCGCGCATGGTCGAGCGCCCCGCGTGTACACTATAAACCATGGATCCGATGGACCAAGGCATACGCTACCCGCCGAACCGGGTTCGTGACGCGTTGCATCGCGTACTGTTCGGTCTCGTCGCGGCGCCGGGTCCCAGCTTTCAGGACTGGGTCCTACGTCATTTCTTCGAACGCCTCTATCGGCGACCCAACCCCTGGTCTTACGAGGGTTCAGCGTATCAATACCACAAATGCGGCCAGGCGCTCGCGCGGATCCCACAGAACGCCTACGCGCGGGTATTAGAGGTCGGGTGCGGGGAAGGGGCGTTCTCCGAGCGACTCCTTGCGGAGCGCGACGTCCGTGAGTTTATCGGGGTGGACATCTCCGCGCGCGCGATCGTCCGGGCGAAGAGCCGCTGTTCCCGGTACGAAAACGCGCGCTTCGACGCGGACAACATCTTCTCGGCGCACCTCCCGGCCGCGTTTGACCTCATCGTCGTCTGCGAGGTCCTCTACTACTTGGGCGGATCGGCGCCGGATCTCGCGGCGTTGCTCACCCCGAAGCTGTCTCCCCGCGGCCGCTTGCTCTTGGTGCATCTTTGGCCCGAGGCCGAACAGTTGCACCGCGCTTTCCTTGCGAGTGGCGATCTGAGCGTGCTTGATGAGCTCATCGATCAGCATAGCGTGCGGCCGTTCTGTGTTTCTCTGCTGGGGAGGGACCCGTAAATCAAGCGCGATCGCGTTCAGTTGACCGCCTCCGCGGGTTTCGCTGCGGCGCCTTTCCTGATGGTGGCCACCGTAATGAAAAGGATGCTCAGGAGCATCGCCCCGATACCGATTATTTTGATCGCGGGAAATTCTTCACCAAACACACCGTAACCGGCCAACAACGTCACCGGCCGTTGGGTAATGATCACCAAGGGCACGCTGACCGAGACATCACCGTGCGCCAAGGCGATCTGCATGAAGATAAAGCCGATGAGGCTGAATATGACGATGAATAGAACGGGCCAGAGGGTGATAAACGCGCTGAGGCTTTCCCAGGAGGTGATCGAAAAATAGCCGAGCTGCGAGGCGATCAGATTAGTATTCACCTTGAGAAATATTTCCACGTTTCCGAAAGCGATCCCGGCGCAAGTCGCGAAATAGAGTTCATGGATCGGGCGCTCGTCCCGCAACGCCCCGGCCACCAGAGCTATGATAGCGATCAACGACAGCCCGGTGACCACACCCAGTGGTAATAGGTAGGCTTCGTGGCCTGTCGATGGATCGCTGACAAAAAGCAGGATGACCGTACCCAAGATCGCAGTGATCACACCGATCCATTGCTCCCTGGAGAGAATTTCCTGCAAGAACAGATAACCGAGGATCAGCGTAAAGACATAGGCAAAGTTCAGGAGCGGGTAAACCAGCGTAATATCCGCCAACGACTGGATCTCGATGATGATCAGGTTGGCGCTTGCCCCCGCCAGCCAACCCGCGAGCCAGAACTTGTTGCGGATCGCCGCCCGCGCCTTTTGCTTCCAGCTCGCGCGCTGCGGCAGCTCACGTTGGAGCGCATACTTGCAAAGCACCGCGCTCGCCCCGTACAGGACGCAACAAAAGATCACGATCGCTCCGTAAAGAAACATTTATACTGGTTCCTTGAGTCCGCGCGGACTGTGCAAACGCTTACCCGTTCGATGATGACACCAATCCGCGCCGATTGTAAGCCTGTAGGATAAAATCAGTGCTCAAGTGAGTGCGATGAAAAACACTGCGGCCGCTGGCGTCGATACGACGGCCTTGGCCTACCAGGTCGGGAAAAAGCTCGCCGTGCACATCGGCGCGCTGGTGAGCCTGGCAATCGTCACCCTCGCCCTCTGGGTCTTGTATCACACCCTGCACGAGATCCATCTCCGTGACGTCATCGATAGCTTCAACGATCTCCCGGCTGCATCGATCCTCTTAGCGTTTTTGATCACCGTGCTAAGCTACCTCACCGTCACCGGCTACGACGTCCTCGCATTGCACCATCTCCGAAGGCCCTTACCGTACTGGCGCACAGCGCTCGCCTCGTTCCTCGCCTCGGCGTTTGGCAATAACGTCGGGTTCACCATGCTCACCGGCGGCTCGATAAGGTATCGGATCTATTCGCAAGCGGGGCTCTCGGCGATCGAGATCGCCGGCGTCACCACCATGTGCTCCCTGACCACCGTGATGGGGATGGTCTTTATCTTCGCGGTGTCGCTGCTGTTTGCGAGCGGGGAGGTCAGCGACACCGCGCTTCAACTCCCTCCGGGCGTGCGCCGCTACGTGGGCTTTTCCATCATGGCCGTGATACTGGGGTATTTAATCGTGGCCGCGCTACGCCCGATCACGTTAACGACCGAGAATTGGTCGCTGCGGCTCCCGACCGCCAAGACCGCCTTGGCGCAAGGCGGGCTCGCGACGCTCGACCTGCTCCTTGTCGGCACCCTGATTTATACCCTGCTGCCAACGCATGCGGGAACCGACTTTATTGGCTTTTTAGGCATCTTCGCGCTCGCCATGATGGCCGGTAGCATGAGCAACGTCCCGGGCGGCATCGGGGTGTTCGAGACCGTACTGCTGCTCGGTCTTCCCGAGATCCCGCCTGCCGCGTTGCTAGGTTCCGTGCTCTTGTTCCGATGCGTATACTACCTCTCGCCTTTGAGCCTCGCGGCCATCCTGTTCGCCGCCTACGAGCTGGTCTTGCGGCGCGCCCGCATCCTTCGCATCCACGGTGCCGCCACCGATTGGCTGGCGGAGATCGGTCCTCAGATCATGGGCGTAATCATCGTTTTCGCCGGCGTCGTGCTGCTTTTTTCGGGCGCCATACCCACCTACGGCGAGCGCCTGCGGATCCTGCATGACTCCGTACCGCTTAGCATTGTCGAGATCGCCCATCTCGTCGCTAGCGCGGCAGGGCTTGGGCTCATTATCCTCGCGCGCGGCATTTCCCGGCGCTCATCCAGGGCCTATGGTCTCTCGGCGCTACTACTCGGGCTCGGGATCCCAGCCGTCCTGCTTAAGGGCTTGGACTACCAGGAAGCGGTCATTCTTGCGACCGTCCTCATCGTGCTGCTACCCACGCGCAGGGAGTTTCAGCGTCACGCCTCTCTGTTTAGCCAGGGGTTTACCGTGGAATGGGCCTCCGCGCTAATGGCGATCCTTGCGGTCACGGTTTGGCTCGGGCTTTTCAATTTTAAGCACCTCACCTACTCGCACGAGCTTTGGTGGCAATTCGCCTACGATGCCGATCTGCCGCGCTTCCTGCGCGCTATGTTCGTCGTCTTCGGGATCACGGGCGGCGTCATGCTTTTTAGCCTATTCCGCCCGGACCCGGTACCCGAGCCTCCGCATGATCTCGACAAAATCCGGCGCATCGTGCGAAGAGACCCCGATACGCGGGCGAACATCGCCCTTCTCGGCGACAAGCGCTTGCTCTTCAGCCACTCAGGAAATGCCTTCATCATGTACCAGATCCAAAGCAAGAGCTGGGTCGCCTTGGGGGATCCCGTGGGCGCGCCGGAAGAGCGGTCGCGGTTGCTCTGGGCCTACCGCGAGCTATGTGACCGCTACGGCGGCTGGCCCGTGTTTTACTTGGTGGATGCCGCCAACCTTTCCCTGTACGTCGACCTCGGACTCTCGCTCCTCAAGCTCGGGGACGAGGCTCGGGTACGTTTAGATGAATTTTCACCCCTCAATGTCGCCAGCGCCCAATTGCGCGAGGTACACCGCGAGGTTCGCGAGCAAGGCATGCGCTTCGAGATGGTGCGCTCCAGCTATGTCGCTCCGCTGCTCCCGGAACTAAGAGCGGTCTCCGAGGCTTGGCTGCACGAAAAGCAAGCCCGTGAACAGAGCTTCTCTAAGGGATACTTCGACGAGGGTTACATCGGCCAGCTGCCCATCGCCGTGGTCCGCGCTGGGCAGCGCATCGTCGCCTTCGCTATCTTGTGGGCCAGCCGCAACAAAGAGGAACTGGCGCTCGACCTCATGCGTTACGGTCCCGATGCCCCGGCCGGGGTCATGGATTATCTCTTGGTCGAGCTCATACTCGGCGGCAAGGCGCAAGCTTATCGCTGGTTCAACCTCGGGATCGCCCCGCTCTCAAGCCTCGACGCACACCCCCTCGCGCCGCTTTGGCAGCGCATCGGCAAGCTCATGTACCGGCAGAGCGAGCACTTCCAGAACATCGAAAGCCTGCGCCGTTACGAAGAGAACTTCAAACCCGTATGGCGCCCAAAATACCTCGCCTCGCCGGGGGGCCTGAATCTGCCAAGGATCCTCCGGGACATCGGGCGCTTGATCACGGACGGTCCAAGCGTGTAGCCGGTATGAGAAGCTACAAGATTGCGCTGGTGAGTGACTGGTACTACCCGCGGATGGGCGGTATCGAGTACGCGATCGACGCCCTCGGCCGCGGGCTGGTCGCGCTTGGTCACGAGGTGCACATCATCGCGCGGCGATTCGGTCGCGCCTCGGCGCGCGAGGCCAGCAATGGCCTGCCGATTATAAGGCTGGAGGGTTTCCCGCTTTCGGAGCGTCTCTTGTCTCCGCGGGGATATAGATCGCTGCGAGAAACCTTGCGCGCGGGGGATTTCGATATTATTCATGGCCACGGCCTCGACTCGCCGATGGCGATGGTGTCTCTCATCATCGCCGCCAAGCTCGGGATCCCGAGCATTATTACTAGCCATTCGCTGCTGGGGGACTCGCTGTTACAACGCGCCCTTGCAGCGGGCGCAACTATCTTTCTCCGGCCAGCACAAGCGATCATCGCCGTAAGCTCTCCCGTCGAGCGCCAGGCACGGGCAATGTTCAGGGGCGCGGTTTTTCGCATCCCGAACGGTATCGACACGAGCTCCCCCAACGGAGCGCTGGACCCCATCGCCCTGCCCCAAGGCAATGGGCCGGTCATCGCCACGGTGGCGCGGATGAATAAACGCAAAGGCGTTCAGGATCTCATCACCGTCGCCGCGATGTTAGTAGCAAAACACCCGAGCCTCCTGTTCCTCATGGTCGGCGACGGGCCGCTGCGACTCCGCCTCGAACGAGGGATCCAGGCGTCAGGGCTCGGCCGGCATTTCCTGTTTACCGGTGGCGTTTCCCGCGCGACCGTGTTACACCTTCTCGGGCAGTCCGATGTCTTCGTCTCGCCTTCGCCGCGCGAGGCATTCGGGATCTGCGTGCTCGAGGCGTTTCTGAAAAAGGTGCCGGTCGTGGCGCGGGGAAACACCGGGGTTGCAGACATCATCAGCCACGAGCAGACGGGCTTCCTTGCGGACGACGTGGCCGGCGTTGCACACTATATTGATACGCTCATCCAGGATCCGGAACTGCGTTCGGCCGTCGCTCGCCGGGCTCACGAAGAACTCGACAAATACCAGTGGAACACGGTCGCCAGGCAGGTTGAGCAGGTTTATGCGCATGCCACTCGTGAAACGGGCGGTTATTTCGGTTGATGTAGAGCAAGACTGTCCGCCGTTCCTCGATTCGATGCGTGGCGTTGAGGAGGGCTTGCCGCGGCTACTCGCAATGTTCGCGGCCGAAGGCGTATCGGCAACGTTCTTTTCCACCGGCCGGATCGCCGAGCTATATCCCCAGCGCGTCAGGGAGATCTGCGCCGGGGGCCATGAGCTGGGCGGACACGGCTATTCACACCGGCGCTTCGATCACATGGACGATGTCGAGGCTAGGACCGAGTTGGCTAAGACACGGCGCGCGCTCGAGCCGTTCAATTCGCGGGTAATTTCCTTCCGTGCGCCCAATCTGCGACTGCCCGAACGCTATGTACCGCTACTGAGCGCCCACGGCTTCCATGTCGATTCATCGCTGGCCGCTTACAAACCCCCTTTCGCGCGCACAACCGTGGTCGCAAACGGCATCACACGCGTTCCTGTGTCCGTGACCTCCTCCGTACCGCGGCTACCGCTAACGCTCGTCAAGGCCGTGCTCGGGCGGGTGCGCGATCCGGTGCTGTTCGTGCACCCCTGGGAGTTCGTCGATATGTGGGGGACGGGGATCCGCCTCGATTGTCGCTTCAATACCGGCGAGCCGGCGCTCGCAAACCTAAGCGCGATCGTTCGCTGGCTCAAAGAGACCGGCTACCGATTCCTAACCGTAAGCGAGTTTGCCTCTCAGAGCTTGTGAAAAAATCGCCGAGGCGCCGGCTTAAAGCGTAACCACGGGTCGCCAGCATCGCCTCGCACCGTTTTCGTTCCACCCGGCGCATATATATTCGTGCCCATAAAGCAGCACCCGCGGCCGCACGCTTTCAAAATCGATCTGCCGGAGGATTTCGTGGTCGTGACCTTCGGTATCTATGCTCAGGATATCGACCCCGGGTGACGGCATGTTTCCGCAGTAAGGAACTCAAGGTGACGCAGTGCACGATCTCCTCGACAACGTAGCGTCGAGGTCGGGGATCGCCCAGCGTTAGGCGTTGCGCATCGACGAGGTGGGCAGCAACATCCAGGAAACGGTGGATTATAAAGCCGTGAATACCGATTGCGCAGTAGCCCTTGCGACGGTCTTTCATACGGCGGATTACGCTATCGCTAGTCCGCCCTACGCGGGGCTACGCGGGCTAACGCTGCCCATCAGGCGCGGGCGAAGCCTGGCGCGTGGAGGGGCGCTTATGCGAGAGGACCCACGCTTCGTCGATTTTCTCACCAGCGGTACTCGATCACACTCGATCATGTCCAGCGTGCGCTTCTCAATCGGGGGCAGGTAACTACCTTCCTTTCCAATCGCCTTCAGGACTTCGTCCGTTGACCTACGCAGGCGCCTAGCCAGGGTATAGTAGTCAATTAGCGCCGCACCATTCGGGCCGACGAGGTAGACACCGATTGATCGCTTCTCGCCACGCCTGCCGCCGATATCGCATCTCTCGGCTGTCCATTTGCCGCTCTCGAGCACTCTCGCGTCCGCAATCGGGATGTAGCTATCTGGACCCGGGTAGATTCTGGGGTGAAGCCCTCAGGAAGGGGCTTGCTAAGGCTGCCACTAACATCCACGATGTCCACGACATCACCGTCCGTTGGATAATCGATCTTGATCCCATATTTCTTCGCCTTCGGGAGGAAGACGTGCGTCTTGGCGCGAGAGACACCGAGAGCGAAGACGACGATACCCGCAACACCAGCGCCGATCCTGGCTCCAATCTCCGGGATCGGGAACCACTGGCTATAGGTGACACCGCCCGCAAGTCCTAAGGCGAGGAGTGCCGCGCCCAGTATGATGAGCAATCCGGGGGGACTGTCGATCAGCTTGGATAAGAACTCTTTGCCTTCTGCCATGTCCTCCCCCTCGGGCAGCAAATGTGCCCTCGCAATTACGACACCGGGATTGTCAGTCTGGATCAGGTTTCTCCATTATTAAGGGGATTATATTCCCGGATAGGGAGCTTGTGGAAGTCGCAGGCGTGTAAGGCCTATGGGTGGTGGCCGGCAGCCGTAGCTAGCGCACCTCCCGCTCGACCGTGGGCACGATGACGGAGCTAAACGATCACCTGAAGCTGCTGTTCGCGTGCCGCCAAGCTCTACTACTGTCGCGGTTGCGGGTGCGGCGCGACACGCCGGACAGCATTGTTGACGAACTGCTCAGGCGCGGTGTGAACGGGGCTAACGCCCTCATTAGCTTTTCCGTCACGGGAAGTATACGGAGAGTTCCAGCGGACTCTTCTGGCGAATCCGCTGGCTGGTGACGTGATCGAGGACACCGGTGGACTGCGAAAAATCCGGTATCGAGATAGTCGACGAAGCTAGGGCAAACGGGGTGGTTTGCGAGTCATCTACTACTGGTTGGCTGAATGGCTCCCAGTTCTGGTTATTCACCGTTTATGACAAAGATGAGGTTCCGATCTGACGGCCACGGAGAAGAAAGCTCTCAAGGCTCTGCTCGAAAGCGAAGTGGCTGCAAGGAGTAAGTGATGAAGAAGCGCAATCTGTTCGCTGAAATTGCTGAGGGCTTTGACGCATTGGCCGCTGAACGTGCGGGGAAAATTACCCTGAGGCGGCATACGGTCGAAACCATGCCCGTGCCAGCCGTTACGCCCGAAGATCTCGTTGGGTTACGCCTGAAATTAATATATATTCGCTCGCTATCTGCGCATTAACGAGCGAACGCTAGAAAATTGGGAACAAGGTCGAGCCCACCCGAACGCTCAAGCTGCACTGCTCATCCGCCTCGTAGAGAACTACCCTGACACAATAGAGCGACTTGCAACCATCTAATCTGGCACCGGATCGTTGCGCCATCAGCAACGTCCCCTTCCCGCCCGTTATACTCCCGACTTCCTTAGCTTTTCGCCGCTTCCGATGTTGCACAACCATATCCTTATTAAAGGCGCCCGGCAGAACAATCTGAAGGGTTTTGACCTCGAGCTGCCGCTGAACGAGCTGATCGTGGTCACCGGTGTGTCGGGATCGGGGAAATCCTCGCTGGCGTTCGACACCCTCTATGCCGAGGGGCAACGGCGTTACGTCGAGACGTTTTCGCCCTACGCGCGCCAGTTCCTAGAGCGCATGGACAAGCCCGCGGCCGAGCGTATCGAGGGTATCCCCCCGGCGATTGCGATTGACCAGACCAATCCCGTCCGCACGTCACGCTCGACCGTGGGCACGATGACGGAGCTAAACGATCACTTGAAGCTGCTGTTCGCGCGTGCCGCCACGCTCTACTGTCGCGGTTGCGGCAACGGGGTGCGGCGCGACACCCCCGACAGCATTGTTAACGAACTGCTCACGCGCGGCGTGAACGGGGCTAACGCCCTCATTAGCTTTTCCGTCACGGTGCCGAAAAACTTCACCGAAGACGAGATCAAGGGCTTTCTCGCGCAGCAGGGTTACACGCGGATACGCGAGGGCGCGCAACTCGAAGTGATTCAGGACCGGGTGCGGTTGCATGGCGAGAATCGCGCGCGCATCGTCGAGGACCTGGAAGCGGCGCTGAAACACGGGCGCGGGCGAGTGACGGTGACTCCGCTCGAGGGCAGCGGCAAGCCGAGTGCAGCGTGGCGATTTTCCTCGCTGCTGCATTGTGCCGAGTGCGATATCGCCTACCGCGATCCGGTTCCGAATTCTTTCTCATTCAATTCGCCGATTGGCGCTTGTGAGATCTGCCGCGGGTTCGGCCGCAGCATCGGCATCGATTACGGCCTGGTCATCCCGGACGAATCGAAGACGCTGCGCCAGGGCGCAATCAAACCGTGGCAGACGCAGTCTTATGGCGAGTGTCAAGACGATCTCATGCGCTTCGCAAAAAAGCGCGGTGTGCCGACCGAGGTGCCGTGGCGTGAGTTATCGGAGCAACACCAACATTGGGTGATCGCAGGCGAAGGCAGGTGGGAAGATAAGCTCTGGTACGGCGTCGAGCGCTTCTTCAAGTGGCTCGAGGGCAGAGCTTATAAAATGCACGTGCGCGTGCTGCTCTCACGCTACCGCGCCTACACACCGTGCCCCGCCTGCCGCGGCGCGCGGCTCAAACCCGAGGCACTGCTGTGGCGGCTGGGCACGAAGGAAGACGCCGACCGAGCACTCGCTGCTACAGAACGTTTTCGTCCGGCAGAAGTGACCTGCGCGGAGGCGAAATTCGCGACGCTTCCGGGACTCAATATCCACGACTTGCTGTCGCTGCCGATCGAGCGCGCGCATGCATTCTTTCAGAACCTACATTTGCCGGCGCCGCTCGATGAAGCGGCCGATCTGCTGTTGACAGAAATTCGCGCGCGCTTCGGTTATCTGATTCAGGTGGGCCTGGGTTATCTCACGCTCGACCGCCAGTCGCGCACGCTCTCCGGCGGCGAGGTGCAGCGCATCAACCTCACGACCGCGCTCGGCACCTCGCTCGTGAACACGCTGTTCGTGCTCGATGAGCCCTCGATCGGCCTGCACGCGCGCGACATGGGCAGGGTGACCAAAGTGCTGCAGAAGCTCCGCGACGCCGGCAACACACTGCTGGTGGTCGAGCACGATTCGCAGGTAATGCTCGCCGCCGACCGCATTCTCGACCTCGGTCCCGGTCCGGGTGAGCGCGGCGGGGAGATTGTCTTCTTCGGCCCACCGGAGGAACTGAAACGATCGAAGCGCTCGCTCACGGCGCAATACCTTAACGGCGCGAAGTCCGTCGTCGCGCACGCGCAGACGAAACCGCTCGCCGATACCTACCTAGAAATCCTCGGTGCGGCCGAGAACAACTTGAAAAACGTGGACGTAAAGATCCCGCTCAAGCGCCTGGTGTGCATCACCGGCGTGTCCGGCTCGGGCAAATCCACGCTGGTAGAGGACATCCTGTACAACGCGCTCGCCAAGCTCAAGGGCCGGCCGAAGGAGACGCCGGGGACCCACCGGGCAATTCGCGGTCACGAACTGATAGAGGACGTGTTGCTGGTGGACCAGTCGCCCATCGGCAAGACCACGCGCTCGAATCCGGCGAGCTACGTCGGCGCACTCGACGGTATACGCAAGCTCTTTGCCGGTGAGCCCTTAGCGCGCGAACGCGGTTACACCGCGAGCACGTTTTCGTTCAACGCCGGCAACGGCCGCTGTCCGACCTGCACTGGCGCGGGTTTCGAGCATGTGGAGATGCAGTTCCTCTCCGACCTGTACATCCGCTGCCCGGACTGCGACGGCAAACGCTTCCGGGCGGAGGTGCTGGAAGTGAAGCTCGTGCAGAATAGTAATAACTCCGGCGCCAAATCCATTGCCGACGTTCTCGACATGACAGTGTCGGAGGCGACGGCGTTATTCGCCCGCTACCCCGGCATCCTGCGTGGGATCGAACCGCTCGCGGCCGTCGGTCTTTCCTACTTGAAGCTCGGCCAACCGGTGCCGACCCTCTCCGGGGGCGAGGCGCAGCGCTTGAAGCTCGCCGGACATCTGGCCGAGGCCAAGACGCGCAAGAACCGGGGCACACTGTTTCTGTTCGACGAACCGACGACGGGCCTGCACTTCGATGATATCGCCACCTTATTAAAGGCTTTCCGGCGGCTGCTCGACGAAGGCAACACGCTGGTGGTGATCGAGCACAACCTCGATGTGATCCGGGCAGCGGACTGGATCATCGATCTCGGCCTGGAAGGCGGCGATGCCGGCGGGGAGATTGTTTGCACCGGCACGCCGCAAGACATGGCCGGGGATCCGGCGAGTCATACGGGGAAAGCGCTGCGAGAGTACGCCGAGCGCGCGAATCAGCGCGTCGGCAAACCCAAGCGCGCCGTCGCGCCTTGGCGCGCGGCCGACAACACCATCCGCGTCCTGCATGCGCGCGAGCACAATCTGAAAAACATCGAAGCGCACATCCCACGCGAGCGCTTTACCGTCGTCACCGGCGTCTCGGGCAGCGGCAAGAGCACCTTGGCGTTCGATATTCTTTTTAAAGAAGGCCAGCGCCGCTATCTCGAATCGCTCAACGCCTATGCGCGCTCGCTGGTGCAACCGGCGTCGCGGCCGGACGTGGATGCGATCTTCGGGCTGCCGCCGACGGTGGCCATCGAACAGCGCACCTCGCGCGGCGGACGCAAGAGCACGGTCGCGACCCTCACCGAGATTTATCACTTCCTGCGCCTGCTGTTCGTGAAGCTCGGCACGCAATGCTGTCCCGAGTGTAAGCTCGCAATCGAGGCGCAAACGGCGGAGGCGATCCTGGCGCGCATCATGCGCGAACATCGAAGCCAAAGGGTTCTAGTGCTGGCGCCGCTGGTGACCGCGCGCAAGGGCTATTACACCGATCTCGCCAAGTGGGCGCTCGCCAAGGGCTTCGAGCTTCTGCGCGTGGACCGCGCAATGACGCCAACGAATAACTGGCCGCGGCTGGCGCGCTTCAGGGAACACAACATCGAACTGCCCGTGGGTGAAATCCAGGTGACGCCGAAGGGCGAGAAGGAATTGCGCGCGCTCCTCAACCGCGCGCTCCTCTTCGGCAAGGGGGTGCTGCAGATCGCCGCCGCCGGCAAGGGCCGCGGCAAGAAAACCACCACCTTTTCTACCAAGCGCGCCTGCCCGAGCTGCGGGCGCGGCTTCCCCGAGCTAGACCCGCGGCTGTTCTCCTATAACTCCAAGCACGGCTGGTGCGAGCGCTGCTACGGCGCGGGGCTCTCGATGAGCGGCTTCGATGGCGAACAAACCGGCGAGGAAATCTGGTGGAACGACTGGTGGGAAGGCCAGGAACGAGTGTGCCCGAGTTGCGAAGGCACGCGGCTCAACCCCACGGCGTTGGCCGTGCGCTTCCAGAACCGGTCGATCGCGGAATTCGCCGCACTCTCGGTCGAAGCGGCGCAGAAATTTTTCGACCAGTTGAAACTGCGCGGCCGCGGCGCAGACATTGCGCGCGATATTCTGCCGGAGCTCGCCTCGCGGTTGCAGTTCCTGAAACAGCTCGGGCTCGGTTATCTCTCGCTCGAGCGCTCCGCGCCCACGCTCTCGGGTGGCGAAGCCCAGCGCATCCGGCTCGCCGCGCAACTCGGCTCGAACCTGCGCGGCGTCTGTTACATCCTGGATGAGCCGACGATTGGATTGCATCACCGCGACAACTTAAAGCTCCTTGAGACGCTCAGCGCGCTCCGGAACAAGGGCAACACCGTGGTCGTAGTCGAGCACGGCGAAGACACGATACGGCGGGCGCAGCACATGATTGACCTCGGTCCGGGTGCCGGCAAGCTCGGCGGGCGTATCGTCGCCGAAGGATCGCTCGACCAGCTCACCCGCACCCCCGAGTCCGTCACCGGTCGCTGCCTGGCGCACCCTTTGAAGCATCCGCTGCTGCCGCGCCGGCCATGGCGCAGGAATGACCCTGCACTCGAGATCGTCGCTGCCTCGATGCACAATCTGAGGAAGCTGCGCGCCAGCATTCCGCTCGGGCGGCTGGTGTGCGTCACCGGCGTCTCGGGCAGCGGCAAGAGCACGCTCGTGCGTCGCGTACTTCACGACAACCTGAAGCGCGCGCTCGCCTCAAACGGCCGGGCGAGCTTCGTAGGTTGCGAGGACATCCGCGGTTTCGAGGCGCTGCGGCAGGTGTGTGAGGTGGATCAGACGCCCATCGGCAAGACACCGCGCTCCTGCCCCGCAACCTATGCAGGCTTTTGGGATCAGATCCGGAAGCTCTATGCCGGCACCCCAGAGGCGCGGCTACGCGCTTACGGCCCGCCGCGGTTTTCGTTCAACCTCGCCGGCGGGCGCTGCGAGGCGTGCGAGGGCCGCGGGATCAAGACCATCGAAATGAGTTTTCTGCCCGACGTCACCGTGCCGTGCGAGGTCTGCAACGGCGCGCGCTTCAACGCCGAGACCTTGGCGGTGCGTTACCGCGACAAGACCATCGCCGACGTGTTGGCGATGAACGTGGACGAGGCGGTCGAGTTCTTCCACGCCCACACGCGCATAGTCCACGCGCTGCAACTGCTGCAAGAGATCGGTCTCGGCTATCTCGCGCTCGGCCAGCCCTCGCCCACGCTCTCGGGCGGCGAGGCGCAGCGCATCAAGTTGGTGACGGAACTCGCGAAGGCGAAGACCGAGGAGTCCGGCGAGCTGCCGGTGGGGAACCGCAATTCCAGACGCGCAAAGCGAAACTCCACGCTCTATGTGCTCGACGAACCCACCATCGGGCTGCACATGGCAGACGTGGAGAAACTGATCCGCGTGTTGCACCGGCTCGTTACTCGGGGGAATACGGTGGTCATCATCGAGCACAATCTCGACATCATCGCCGAGGCCGACTGGCTGATAGATCTCGGCCCGGAGGGCGGTGCCGGAGGCGGGCGCATCACGGCGCAGGGCACACCCGAAGAGGTGGCACGGCTACGCAAGCGGTCGCACACGGCGAGGGCATTGGCGGAATTTTTGAAGTAGCGACCCCGACTGCTCTTTCATGGCCACCTACACTACCACTCAGTGGCCCGCTTGCACGGCTGCAAGTGAGAAATGAATTGTGGCAGTATCAGTAATTCGCTTATTACACGCGTGATTGACACCCCGCAGATCAAGCAGTACCTTAACTTTTGAGGAAAAAGGGCGTTTAAAAATCTTATACGTGCGCGACGGCGACGCATTTATCAAAACCCGTAAAGCCGCGCAGGACTGCCGGAGGGGAACTCAGGTGACCGCGGTGCGGTGAGAGAGTGCGCTTGAGCGACATCTTTATCAGCTACGCGAGCGCAGATCGGGACAAGGCGAGACGGATCGCGTCCGTGCTCGAAGCGCGCGGCCACTCGGTGTGGTGGGACCGTACCATCCCTCCCGGGCGAGTGTTCGATGAAGTCATCCAGGAAGCGCTCAGCGCGGCGAAATGCGCGATCGTGCTCTGGTCCAAGGCTTCCGTGAATTCCAGCTGGGTGAAGACCGAAGCCGCGGAGGCCGAAGCTCGCAACATGCTGGTTCCCGCGATGATCGAGCCGACACCGTTGCCGCTCGAATTCAAGCGCATCCAAACAGCGGATCTCGTACACTGGGGCGGCGAGCCGGGTCATCCTGAATTGCTCAATCTGGTTGCCTCGGTCGAGCAACTCGTGCATGGCGAGACGCCCCCGCCTCGCGTGATCGGGACAGTTTCGCCTCGCCGCTCTATTCCCAGGTTTGTGTTGCCGGCGATCGCTCTTGTGCTCGTCGTTGCCGGCGGATGGTTCGCGTACGAATACATGACATCGGAAAATGCCGAACGCGAACCTGCTCGCGCCGAATCCAAACCCCGACAAAATACTGGCGAATCTGCCCGTGTCGAATCCAAACCTTCGGGATTCGAGCAGCCTGAGAAACACGATGTCGCAGCACTCATCTCGCAAACCGATTTTGGCAAAAGCCGAAAAAGAACCAACCTGCTCGCGCAGGAAAACGGCGGACAAATTCTTGTCGCCCCAGGCGATGAGTGGGCCAAAATGATCGACGGCGAGGAGACTAGGGGGGCGTACTTCGGCAAGGGCGAAGCGGTGTTCGCGTTCAAGGATGAGCGGCCCGCGGCCTTCGACATGTTCACCGTCTTCATCCGGGAGACGAACGGATCAAATTTGAACGAATTCGAACTGCTGTCAGGCAACGAATCACCGCTTGGGCGTTTCGATTCGATCGGAAAATTCAAAACGCAGAACAGCAAGCTGTTCAAGACGCCACACCAGGAGTTTGCTTTTCCCGCTGTCCGCGCGCGCTATCTGAAAGTGCGCTCGCTCTCCAATCACCGGGGCGATCAGCATGGCTCGATATACGGGTACGAGTTTCAATTGCTCGGAAACATCGAATGAATTCCAGATCAGATGGAAGCGATGCTGGAGTCTTCTAGTGCCGCTCGCCATTGCCGTGGCGCTCGTGTTTAAGACGAAGACTACCGATATCGAAGCCCGCCAGCGCCTGCCGCGGATTTATTCAGGCAGGTCGACTTTAGCTGGAAATTTGGGAGCCATGAATGAATTGGCGAGTGGGCTCACCTGAATAGACGTATAAAATCGCATGTGCCCATCGTCGCAGATCCAAACTTGGCGGGCGCCCTTTGCGAAATAGAGGGCGGCCTTGCGCTCGATCTCCGGCAGCGAATTGTGGTCCGACAGCACTTCGACACAGATTTCCGGGGCAACGCTCGCCGCGACTTCCATCTTCGCTTGCCGGTAACGCTCCATACTCATCCAAACGACATCCGGCACTTTCGTGCCCTCGTCTGTGAAAATAGCAAATTCTGGCGCGATTTGCCCCTCGGGCAGATGCGATCTTAAAAGTCCCACAAGCGCATCCTGGTAAAAAGAATGGAGCGGTCGGTGGGGAGTCATGACAATTTGACCGATGCGATTGGTTTCGATCTTAAAGGGTAAATCGCGCAACTTGGGATCACGGAGCACCTGTTCCCAGCGCTCACAGAGATCCCTTTGGGTGGGCGGGTGTTGGTCGGATAGCGGAGCGGTTGACATAACGAGGTAATTGTGTGTAATAAATAATCCCAGCGCTATTTTATCCTGAACTAGGGGAATCTAGTACTCGTTCTAGTTGTCGATTTCAGTCAATGCCTACCAGACCTCCGAAGCTCGCTTGCCACCAGTCTCTGCAACAGCCCTTCGCGCATGTTTTGCGGCCGGTCGAGCCCCATGCGCTGCAGATACGGCTGCATGGGCGCCGAAATCTCCGGCCGCAGGAGCGCCGTCACTACGGCCGCAGCCTTGCCGGCCGCCGTTTCCATCCGCTCGCGCAGCCGCTTCAATGCCTGGGCAAGCACCCGCTCCTCGGCGGTGAAGTCGCTGCCGAACGGAAACGCCGAGAACAACCCTGCGCGCCGATGTCCCGCGAGCGCCCTCTCCAGCGCATCGGGCGTGTTGTTGCGATGAGCGTCAGGGATCCGGTAGTCGCGTGGGAGTTTGCCGGCAGCCTGTGCCTGACGTAACAGCTTGTCCTGAAAGCGCGCATCGGCGATGTTGAGCAGCGCCGCGATGACCTCGCTGTCCGTCTTGCCGCGCAGCTCTGCAATGCCGTACTCGCTGATCACCACATCCCGCAGGTGTCGCGGAATAGTAGGATGGCCGGAACTGAACACGAGGTTGGAGGCCGTGCGGCCGGCCTTGGTGCGCACACTGCGCACCGCCAACACCGAGTGCGCGCCCGGCAACGCATGTGCCATCGACACGAAGTTGTACTGACCGCCGACGCCGCTCACGACCTGCCCATCGTCCAAAGTGTCCGAAACCGCTGCGCCGGTAAGCGTGATCATCATCGCAGTGTTGATGAAGCGCGCATGCTGGCGCTGCGCGATGCGCCGCGCCGCGTCCTCACCGTAGAGCTGGTTGATGAAACCCACGCCGGTCATGTTGAAAAGCCGCCGCTCGGCTTCGGGTAGGTCACGCAACGCGGCATAAAAACCCTTGGGTCCCAGGAAAAAGCCGCCGTGCAGCAGCACGCCGTCGCGCAGGTGCGCGCCGAGACACCCCTGCGCAAGCCGTTCCCGCGTCACCGCGTCCGAGAGGTCGGCCGGCAGCCATTCGCCCTCTGGCGTGCGGATGCGGCCGCTCTCGTAACTGCACTCGGCCGCAATGATACCCACGTGCTGCAAGGACGCGAACGCGGATTCATTGAGGAGCGGCGGCAGTCCCGCCTCGAGTAGCCGCTCGAGAGTTCTAGGGTCGATGCGTTCCGTGATCTTGCCTTCGTTGAGCAGTCGTTGGACAAGCGCGTGGCCATACACGCGCCGCTTGAGGATCCCGGATCGATAGAGATCCAGAAAGCCGTCGACGAACATCTCGGTGCAACCGTAGAGGCCGCGCTCGAAGCGCTCGGTTTCGCCGATCTGCTCGATCTGCGGAGCGAACCGTTCAAGCACGCGACAGTCGTCGAGGACACGTCGCCAGGTGGCGTTGTGCTGATGGCGGAGCTGCAGGCAATAGACGATCGCATCCCCGAGCTCGCCGATGCCGATCTGGAGCGTGCCCGCGTCCTTCACCAGGGCGCTGGCATACAGTCCGATCAAATAGTCTACTGTGCCGATGGCGAGGTTCGGCGGGCAGTACAGATCGTAGTCATAGCGCGAATGTTCGACGACGAAATCCAGAGCGCTCTCCGCGATCTCGGCACCGCCGAACATGAACGGCAGGTGGCGATTCACTACGCCGATGGTGACGATCTCGCGCCCGCCGCGGCGCGCGGCGTCGAGCTCCGGTAGCAGATCGACGGTCACGTCCGGGTTACAGCTGAGACTATATTCCGTGCGCCCGTCGCTCACCCGCGTTGCGACCGTCTGCGCAACGACGTTCACGCCGTGCGTGTGCAGCTCGCGGGCGACATGCGTGTAGTTGGCGCTGAGGTAATGCTGTTGCGAGTAAGCGTTACCCAGATAGGCGCCCGGCTCGAGGAAGAACTCGATGACCTGGATGTTGGGCGGCACCTGGCCCGCACTCACGGCCGCGACGTAGTCGAGCTCAGGGCAGTTACCGAAAACCCGCGCGACGAACGGATCGAGAAAGCGGCGTTCGAGCTCGCCCGACGCTTGCGGCTTGCGCAGGCTCAAGCCGGTGAAAATTCTAAGCTCAATCGACCGATCGCGGAGCGCGCGCCGGTAGAGCTCATTTACCAGCGGCACGGGATTGCCGAGTGCGAGCGGCACTGCCAGCACGATGCGCTTGCCGACCCGCCGGAGCGTGGCGTCGACACAATCACCGACATCCGTGAACTGCTGAGGCATGAGGAGGATTTGGAGGGTTACACAAAGTACTGGGGGATGACCAAGGTGAAGAACGCTCGGAATAATACACGCAAACTCAGTTTGTCGTTCCCGAAAATTCGCACGTGCCTATTTGAGGACGATACGCTCGCTCGCTTAAAAAGGCGTTTGCCTCAGATGATGAGGGTATAGGCCGCCGACCTCCGGAAGTTCGATCACGTTGCCGCAGCAAGCAAGCGTATCTATGGACTCCACCTGTTTTGCAAGAAGAAGATTGAGCGTTACCTGCAGGATAAGGATTGCGTGAACCGAACCTGGCCGAGGCTGGCCCCTATAGTCTGTCGCCCGTCGTTATTCCCTAGGCGGCCTCGATAAATAAATCCGTCCCGTTTTTCGCGTTTTTCGTTATGTGCTCTGTGTCATAGCTCGCTTTCATCAATTCCGGCCAGCTTCATGAGATGACGTTGTAAGCCAACCTTCAAAGGTTTGTTGCCATGGATAGGTACGGAAATACGCGCCGGATTGCCCTCCTTAACGTAGATATGATGACTGCCCTGTGTCCTCCGCGATACCCAACCCTTCTCTTCCAGAAGTTTGGCAAAGTCCTTTCCAGAGATAGCCTTCACACGGCAATTTCCAGCACCTTATCCTTTTCGGTGAGTTCCACATCCTTAACGTCTACTGAAAGACAACCTTCTACCGCCTCATAGAGGTTGCTAAGTAATTCATCGAATGTCTCGCCTTGCGTAGCGCACCCAGGAATCGATGGTACTTCAGCCCAGTAGCCTCCTTCCTCCGCTTCGTGGACTATCACCTTTAGCTTCATAGCTTCCCCAACCTATTTTTCATGAGCACATAACGCAGAGCTAACCGGCGCCGCCACTTTGGCAAAGGAAGGGCGCAGATCTTTCCGCCGTCCGGTTAAGCGAATGAGTTAGCCGAAGAACTTGTCATACTCAGCGTGCGGTCCGATCCAGAACCACTGCACTCCCTCGGGAACTGGAACGCCAAGGGCACGGTAATGAATACCGACCCGGACGCTGCGGAAGCGTCCGCCATACACGGATTTGAATCGTAGCGACGGGTGCGCCGGATTCTGTTTGAGAAGGGCATAGTTGCGTCGGGCGAGATCCTGAATGTCGGTTGGTAGAGCATCGAAACAGCGCCAGAACTGACTCGACGTGAAATGCTTCAAATCTCGCGTGCCTTACCGCTATGATATTCAGCCAAAGCCTCTTCAGCTAATGCATCGAATTTTCCGGCAGCAGCATCTGCCTCAATCTGAGCATCCCAAGCAGCAGCATCGAACTCCAAAAACCAGCGTCGCAACTTCCCGAGTTCGTTCGGGGGGAGCTGCTCAATGGCGCGCTCAATTGTCTCGACACTTGTCATGGCATCCTCCTCATTTGATAACGAAGATACCGTATTCTTTGTTTCATGGCTAATCAGCATAATAGGCCTGTGCCGCTTTCTGGAACAGGGTTTCGGCAAACGCAGTGCGAGAACGTTGCCTAGCTTTTGCCTTCATTGCGCGCAACCACGTAACCATGTTAGAAAAGATGGCTCCTCAGCAGAATCTATGGGTGAACTGCGGTTCGGGTAGAGCGCCAAGGGTATGATACAAAGCCACTTCCAGCGCATGATAGGTTCGAAAGCCGAAGGCTTTTCTGGTGGTCAGTTTGGCCTT
>JBOIDL010000003.1:0-53271 GCA_050740435.1 Gammaproteobacteria bacterium | reverse complement strand
CCCCGGCGGCGCTGAGCGCCGCCGCCACCGCGCGTCCCGTCCCGCCGCAGCCGAGCACCGCCGCGCGGGATCCGGCCAGGGGAATGCGGCGCCGGTGCAGCGGCTCCAGGACTCCCAGCGCGTCTGTGGTGGTCGCGGTCCAATCTGCCCCGCGCCGTAACAACAGATTGGCGGCGCCAGCTTGGCTGGAAAGCACGCTGCTGATCCGCGCCTGCGCGAGAGCCGCTTCTTTATGCGGCGAGACGGTGGTGAGCCCGCGCAGGGGAAAGCCCAAGCCGTCCAAGGCTCCAGGCGCTACGATCCCCTCCCACAGGTCGGCGAAGCCGGGGCAGGGGAAGGGCAGGTATAGGGCTTTCCGGCCGAGGGCTCGGTAAGCCGCGTTGTGCAACCGCGTCGAATAGGCCTGGAGCACCGGATCGCCAGCGATCCCGAAGGCTTCGTCCACGGTCCAAAGAAGGGGTGCGCCAAAGTCCTGGATCAAGCGGGCGATGCTGCATCCGTCCTCGCGGCCGGACGCCTCTCCGAAGATCCAGGGCGCCCCCAAGCGCGCGGCCAGGGGTCGGGTCCAGTAACCGCAGTCCCCGGCGGCGTAGGCAACCAGGTCGGGGCGCCGCAGGGTCTTCAGCAGCGACAGCGGGGCCAAACCGTCGCTCAGCGTGCCGGCCCAAGGCACCAGCCGGATCAAGGCCGCCCCTGCTGCCGCATAGCGTTCGAAGCGCCGGCGTAGGTCTTCGTGGCCCTCCCCCGGACCGTGCCAGGAGATCAAACGCCGCTCTCTGGGGATGGCTTCCAGGATCTCGGGCACCAGATCGCGCTCGCCGTCCATGTCGACAAGGTCATATTCGCGGGCGGCGCAGAGCCGCCGGCAACGCGTCTCGCCAGACATCCCCGCGCCCAGGCCGTAGATGAGACCCCCGCGGAACCGGTTCCGCAGCCAGCCAGCATCTAGCTCGCCAGTAGCCTCGGCCCGCACCTCGATCCAGTCCGCGTCGCGGATCTCCCGAAGCTCGGGGGAGGGCGGTGCGGCCAGGGTAGCCACCAGCAGAGCTCGCTCGCCCCCCACGCCAACGCTCATAGCGGTGTGGTCCACTTCTCTTTTGGCATCGACGAGGCCCGATATCTACAACTCGCTTGGTATAACACAAAACCTATGGGAGGTTATAGGCCGCAAAGCGCCGGTTGTGTGGTCGTTTCCTCCATGTCATGCTCCGACTTAGGCCCATGCTATGGTGATGGTGTAAGCTTGATGAACAAGATCATTCAGGGACTATGGATCGGTCCTGAACTTTCCGTGATGGAACAGTTGTCAGTCTCTTCATTCTTGCTGAACGGACATGAGTACCATCTGTATGTTTATGATGAGCCGAAGAACATCCCGCTTGGGACTGTGATCAAGGATGCTAACGAGATATTACCGTCCGCGCGCATCTTTCAATACAAGCACTATCCAAGCTATGCGGGTTTTGCAAATTTTTTTCGCTATAAGCTGCTACTCGATCGTGGGGGCTGGTGGGCCGATACTGATGTCATCTGCCTGAAGCCGTTTGATTTTCCTGAGGAGCACGTTTTCTCCAGCGAGATAAGCAAGGGGCTCGAAGTTGTAAATAGCGGCATCCTTAAAGCTCCAGCAGGGAGTATCGCTATTGCCTATGCGTGGGGAGTTTGTCAGGCTAAAAACCCGGAGCATTTGGTTTGGGGAGAGACTGGCCCTAAACTAATGGCAGAAGCGGTCAGAAAGTATTCGCTGGGAAAATATACAAAGCCGCATTACGTTTTTTGTCCCTTGGGTTACTCGGAGTGGCACAAAGTGTTAGAACCTGATGTGGAAACAGTGCTCGACAAAAGCACTTACGCGATTCATCTTTGGAACGAAATGTGGAGAGCCGCCAGTCAAGATAAGGATGCACGATATCACGAGAACTGCCTTTATGGGCAACTCAAGAGAAGATATTTGCGCGCTTCGCCTGTCCGAATCGCATCTCGCTAGTTCGGTCAGCGTGACAGTGTTACACAGGCACAATAGAAATTTCTCGAAGCATTGCCCTGGATGCCTTGAGCGCCACAAGGGCAGTTGTTGGCTGCGCATGAGCTGGGCAAACAGGATTGCTCCGGAAACAGAGGAGGAAACAAGCGTGTCGCTATGCTCGTGATGCATTTCGGCCATCCTGACCCCGAAATGCACTCGCATCACGCGACAAGTGATTATGCCGCGACCGTCCTGCGTCCGCAGCGTCGCACCACTGCGCGGTGCGACACAGCTCCCACACTGACTTTACGGCGCGATGCGTCTCCTGCTTCGCCCGTCGACGCGCGCCTATCGCGGGCTCCTCGACTTCGCCTTCGGCTCTCCATGTCTCGTCGAATGACAGAAAGCGTGTATAGAATCACCGAGATCGTTGGAACCAGTGCACAATCCTGGGAGGAGGCAGCAAAGAATGCCGTCGAAGAGGCCGGCAAGCACCTTCGCGATCTCCGCGTCGCCGAAATAACCAAACTCGACATGAAGATCGAAAACGGTCGAGTTACCGCGTACCGGGCACGGGTACAGTTGTCGTTCAAGTACGAAGCGGACGGTCGATAGGCCCACCTAAGCGCTCGCGGCCGGGGGCGGGGAACGCAGTGTTGTCCAGCCGGGAGCAACGGGCTGGGCGCAAGCTTGAAGCCACGAGTGGAGAAAACGTCGCTTAGGAGAAATACCATGTGTAGCATCAGGGCGTTGCTCTTCCTTGTTCTTTCTACCGCGACTCTTGCCGCCGCCAGTGCGCGAGAGCTTGATCTCGGCTTCATCAATTTCCTGACCTCCGGATCGAAACAGGCGCAAGTGCATTTTTTGCGCGGGGTTGCCGCGCTGCATTCGTTCTGGTATCCGGTCGCGTTGGAAGAGTTTCGCGCCGCGACCGCCGCCGACCCCGACTTCATGATGGGCTACTGGGGCGAAGCGATGGCGCACGATCACCCGATCTGGGGCGACCCGCAGGAAACTGAAGCCGCGCGCAAGGTGATCGCAAAAATCCGGATCACGCCCGGGCTCACGCAAAGAGAGCGCGCCTATATCAACGCAGCAAAGCTTCTCTACGGCGAAGGCCATCGGCAAGCGCGCGATCAAGCCTACGCCGAAGCGATGGAAAAAATCTACCGCGAGTACCCGGATGACCTGGAAGCCGCAGCGTTCTACTCGCTCGCACTGCTCGGAAGCGTTGAGCCGCAAGAGCCGGCCGCTTTGCAAACACGGATGCGCGCGGGGGCCATCGCGATGGAGGTCTACCGAAAGAGGCCCAGCCATCCCGGCGGCGCGCATTATATCCTGCACGCGTTCGACGACCCGAACCACGCGATCCTGGCGCTTCCCGCCGCGAGGCGCTATGCCGAAATCGCTCCCGATGCGCCGCATGCGCTGCACATGCCCTCGCACATCTTCCTGCAGCTTGGCATGTGGGAAGAAGCCGCGAAGTCGAACGAGGCTTCGTGGGCGGCTTCGAAAATGTGGGCTGAGCAAAACAATCTCTCGATCGCAAAGCGCGACTATCACAGCCTGCATTGGCTGCTCTACACCTATTTACAGCGGGGCCGGCATCACGATGCGGAAGCGCTGCTCAAGCTCATGCAAAAGAGCCTCGCGGAAGGCCCGAAAAACGATCCGATGTTTCAGGGATATGGAAGCTTCATTTATGCGGGCATGGCGTCCGCGTTTGTCATTGAGACCGAGCGCTGGGAGTTGGCGGACAAATTATTTGCTCCGCTGCGAAAGAACGCACAGCTTCTAGCCGCCGCGGCGAAACCAGGACCGTTCCAGGCACTGGCGAGGTACGTTCAGGCGCTGGCGATCTTTGCGCCAGGCTTCTCGGCGGCGAAGCAGGGGTCGCCCGATGCTCAGAAAAGCATCACCGAGTTGCAAACGATGCGCGAACAAGCGGGCAAAGAAGTCGTGCCCATTCTCGGCATGTCTCTTTCGAACCTATTGGAAATTCAACGCTTGGAAATTGCCGCAGCGGCGAGCGTGGCCAAAGACGATTTCGCTGAGGCGATAAAGACATTGCAGAAAGCAACCGCCGTCGAAGGATCCCACGAACCGCCTCCCGGCCCGCCGCCGCTTATCAAACCTGCCAACGAATTGCTGGGCGAAATTCTGCTTCTCGCGCAGCAACCGAAAGAGGCCCGCGAGCAGTTCGAGATTGCGCTTCTGAGACACGAAGACCGGGCCCACGCCTTGATCGGCGCCGCGCGCGCCCACGCGCGCAGCGGAAATGTCCAGGATGCGGTGGCCGCTTATGCAGAATTTGTCGATCAGTGGCAGGGTGATCCAAAGGTTCTCCGCGAAGCACGGGACTACCTGGCGCATGCACGCTAGCTAATGCCCTTACACCGCCCTGCTCGTATGCTGACAGAAAAAAACGGATAACATGAAAATCCAACACATCACGATCGAGCCTGATCCGTACAAACCGTTCCGCCTTGCGCAAGGCTATCGGGCCGGCGATTTCCTTTTCATCTCGGGCCAGGCCGCCATTGACGCGAGCGGACGGATTGTTGGGGTAGGGGACTTCGAAGCTCAAGCCCAGCAGGTTTTCCAGAACCTCGATCGCGTTCTGCGGGCTGGCGGCTCGAGTCTCAAGAATGTCATCAAGGTCACGATCTTTCTCACTGACATGTCCAACTTCGACAAGGTGGTCGAGTTGCGCGGGAAATGGTTTACGCCGCCCTATCCCGCCGACACGATTGTTGAGGTGAGTTCGCTCTATTCCCCGGAGGCGATGATCGAAATTGAAGCCATCGCAGTATCCGCGAGTGAAACGGGGTCAGCGGCTTAGCGGAGCATCCATGATCGATCATACCGGTGTCGTTCCGCTGGCCTTTCGTAGGGCCTGCGTCCGGAGATGGGCGAGTACTCGGTCGCGACGAACCTTAAGCGTCGGCGTCAACAGCCCGTTTTCCACGGTCCATGGTTCCAAGCTCAGGGTAACGCTTCGCACCTTCGCATAGCCTGGGAGTGCGTGCAGTCGCATCGCGATTCTGTCTAAGATCGTCGTCTGGATCTGCGCCTGGTCAAGTGTGGCCGGGTGGTTCGGGTCGAAGCCAAGCTCACGCGCAAGTTTCGACCAGTGTTCTCGGTTCAGCACGACACTCGCACTCAGATAGGCCAGACCTTCTCCCGTCACCATCACTTGCTCGAAGAGCGGATCGAGGGTGAGCGCGCGTTCCATACTTTCCGGGGCAACCTTTTCACCATTGGCCATCACGATGATCTCTTTGATTCGGCCAGTGATGTAGATATGGTGGTCGTTGATCCGCGCCTGGTCGCCGGTGCGTAGCCATCCTTCACGGTCGAATGCCAGCGCGGTGAGCTTTGGGTCGCCCCAGTAACCTAGCATGACGCCGGGACTCTTAACGAGTAACTCATCATTGTCTCCAATGCGCGCCTCCACATCCTCGAGCGGGCTTCCGACGCTGAACGGGTCATTATCGGTGAGCGCATTAGCGCTTACCACGGGACTCGCCTCGGTCAGGCCGTAGCCATTCGAGATGGGGAATCCTAAGCCGATAAACGCGATCGCGAGACGTGCCTCCAGGGGCGCTGCCCCGCAGCTGACTATGCGCAGACGATCGCACCCTAATCCGGCGCGGATCCGATGTGCCACGAGCCGATTGAGTAAAGGCCATAAGAGTAACAGCCAGCGCCAGTCCTCTCGCCCCTGTAGGTAACGAAAGCGCTGCCACCCGATTCGCGTGGTCAGCTCAAACAGCATTCTTAAAAGAGTGTGTCTTTCGAGTTTCGACTGAAGTCCTGCGTAGAGTTTCTCGAGGACCCGAGGCACGACCAATAAGATGGTCGGCCGGACCTCCGGGAGATCGTCCACGAGCTGCTGAGGTGAGCGCGCGTAAGTGACGAGGGCACCCGCCATCATTGGCAGGTAATAGCCGACGGTGCGCTCGAAGGTGTGCGCAAGAGGCAAGAAAGAGAGAAACCCATCGTCTGGGTAAATGGAGAACCTTCGCATGAGCGCATAGGCGTTCCACAGAATGTTTCGGTGGCTCAGCATCACCCCTTTGGGACGGCCGACCGTTCCCGAGGTGTATACGATGGTGGCGAGATCATCGGGGAGGCCTGCATGCATCGGTGCGGCCTTATCGGCGAGCGATAACCATGCGTTAACGTCGCACAGACGCGCATCGGCAGATTCGCCCTCATGGGGCGCGACGGTAAGGACGCGCACCAGGCCTCCTAAATGATCACCCACGGCCTGCAACGGGCGCCAGTCTTCGGCATCCCCAAGCAGCAGCACTTTTGCGCCCGCATCTAGGATCATGTAGGCAATGTTTTCGGCACGATCGTTGGTATGCAGAGGGACGACGACAAGACCTCGCCCTAGCGCTGCTTGCTCAAACATGACCCACTCCGGCGAATTGCGAAGCATCACGGCGACGCGATCGCCAGGTTGCAACGGTTCGCGCGCCAATGCTGCCCGCCAGCGCGCGATATGCGTGCCCATCTCCTGCCAGGATAGCCCCTTCCAGGTGCTCGCGTCAGCGTCGAAATAGCGGTAAGCGATGCACTGCGGCGTCCGCGACATACGCTCCTGAAAAAGCCCGGCGAGCGTGCGGGTAGCCTGCGGGGTAATGTGGTCAATACTTCTAGTCAACGGAATCGCTCCAGCATTCAGACCCGACGCCGGCTAGGCCGGACGCTTGCGCATCAGATTGAGCAGGCTTCCGGATAAAATCATCTCGACTTGCCGTCCCGTTAATGCATGTTCCGTGAGGTACGTTTCTCCTTTCGTCTTGTTGATGACCTTTACCTGGCTTCCTTGTTGGATGGCCGCACGGATACCCGGAAGACTTAGGACGTCGTGTTGATCGATTTTTTCCCAGTCAGTCGGATTCACGAATGTCAACGGCAGGATCCCAAAATTGATCAAGTTTTGCCGGTGAATGCGGGCAAAGCCTTTCGCGACGACAGCCTTGAGCCCCAAGTACCGCGGCGCAATGGCGGCATGCTCGCGGCTTGAGCCCTGGCCGTAGTTTCCGCCGGCGACTATTAGGCATCCAGACAACAGGTACTGCATCGCCCGGTGGTAAAACGTCTCATCCATGCGGGCGAAAACGAACTTGCTGATTTCAGGAATGTTGCTCCGATACGGCAGCACTTGCTCGCCGGCCGGCATGATCTCATCGGTGGAAATATCATCTCCCAACTTCAGAAGGACCGGTCCTTCCACCGTATCGGGGAAGGGATGAAACGGCGGAAGCGGCTGAATATTCGGCCCCTTCTCAAGCTCAACAAGCTCGCTTTCTTCGGCAGGCGGCGTGAGCATAGCCGCGTCGATGATGGGTTTGTCGGGCTCTTTAATTTTTGGGTATTCCATGTGCAATTTCCTCGGATCGGTAATCATGCCGGCGAGCGCCGAAGCCGCCGCCGTTTCAGGGCTGCACAGATAGACCTGATCGTCGTTCGTACCGGAACGGCCCGGGAAATTGCGCGGCACGGTACGCAGGCTGATCCGCCCGCTGGCCGGCGCCTGCCCCATGCCGATGCAGCCGTTGCAGCCGGCCTGATGGATGCGGCCACCAGACTTAATCAGTTTTCCCAGGAGTCCCGTCTGCGTCAGGTTTTCCAGGATCTGGCGGGAAGTGGGATTGATGTCGAAAGAAACCCGGTCGTGCACTTGCTTGCCGTCCACGATCAACGCGGCGACAGCGAAATCCCGCAGTCCCGGGTTGGCCGATGAGCCGATCATGGCTTGATAGATTTCCCGGCCTGCCACCTCACGCACAGGCACGACATTGCCCGGGCTGCTCGGATAGGCGATGAGCGGCTCGAGCTCGGACAGGTTGATCTCTTGGTATTCATCGTATTCGGCGTTCTCATCGGCAACGATCTCCGCCCAATCTCCACCACGATCCTGGGATCCGAGGAAACGCCTAACCGCCGCATCCGAGGGAAACACCGTCGTGGTAGCGCCAAGCTCGGCCCCCATGTTGGCGATCACGTGGCGATCCATGGCCGTCAGTCCATCCAGCCCCGGCCCGTAATATTCGATGATTTTGCCGATGCCGCCAGCGACGCCACGACGCCGCAGCATCTCCAAGATGACGTCCTTGGCGCTCACCCACTCGGGAAGATCGCCGATCACCTTGACACCCCATATTTTTGGCATCGTGAGGTAGAACGGCTCGCCTGCCATCGCCAGCGCGACCTCCAGTCCGCCGGCGCCGATCGCCAACATTCCGAGGGAGCCGGCGGCGCAGGTGTGGCTATCCGATCCCAGCAACGTCTTGCCTGGTATGCCGAAGCGCTCCATGTGAACCGGATGGCTCACGCCGTTTCCGGGACGGCTGTACCAGATCCCGAACTTTTTGCAGGCGCTGCGCAGAAACAGATGATCGTCCGGATTCTTGAAATCGGTTTGCAGCAGATTGTGATCGACATATTGCGCGGAGAGCTCGGTCTTGACTCGGAAAAGGTCCATCGCTTCGAGCTCGAGCATCACCAGGGTGCCTGTGGCATCCTGGGTAAGGGTCTGGTCAATTCTAAGGCCGATCTCTTGTCCGGCTACCGTGCGGCCCTCGACCAGATGGCTGCCGATCAACTTTTGGCTGACATTTTTACCCATGTTTCAGGCTCGGTTTTTTTCGTGGGGAAGGCGGGCGGGGCGTTCACGACGTTCCACCGCCGGACCTGCCCGCATCCCGCTGACTCATGGTCTCAAGCGCAAGGTTCGCATGCGTGTACGCGCCGCCTGGGGGATAGGGGTTTTAAAAGGCCAATTTCTTCAAAAGGGAAGATACGGCTGGACCTGTTAGCTGTCAAACACGCGGTCCAGGATCGGGGAATTTTTTGGGCGGCGATAAGCCAGATACATGGACGTATTGATGTAAGCGCCTATACTGGAAGGAGAACCTTATGACGACGCGATTCGCTGCGATCATCATCGGTACCGGACAGTCCGGGCCGGCGCTCGCCGCCCGTCTTTCCGCGGCGGGAATGAGGGTGGCGATCATTGAGCGCAAACTGTTCGGCGGCACCTGCGTGAAAAGACCTGCTTTATAGACGGTTGGACGAACTAGCGTTTTATTCGACTTATGAGGACATCATGATGAAAGCTATTTGGAAAGGGACGGTGCTAGCGGAGAGCGACCGTATAGAGACAGTGGAAGGTAACGCCTATTTCCCGCCTGATTCGATCAAACGGGAATACTTACGCCCGACCGATGCCCACACCGTGTGCCCTTGGAAAGGGGTGGCGAGTTATTACGACGTGGTGGTTAATGGCGCAGTGAACAAGGAAGCGGCGTGGTACTACCCGGAGCCGAAACAAGCGGCTTCGAAAATCACGGGTTATGTGGCGTTCTGGAAGGGCGTAGAAGTAACCTCTTGAGGCATAGTTGCCGGCATCCGCGTCAGCTCGAAGCGACGTTTGCGGCCGGCGCTGGTGCAGGGTACAAGAAGCAGTGTGCGTGATGAGACTGCGTAAACGCGGCGGCCGCGGGGTATTCAAGCCGGCAAGGCGCAAAGGCCTTGGGACAGCGCGGATGAAAGTAGCATCCCGCGGGCGGGTCGGCGGGGGAGGGCAGTGTCCCGCCGAGGCGCACCGTTTCGCGTTGGGTGACTGTATCGATGCGCGGTACGGCCGCGAGCAGGGCTTGGGTATAGGGATGCTTCGGGTTCTGCAAGACCTCATCGGCGCGGCCTTGTTCCACGATGCGTCCAAGGTACATCACCGCGACGTAGTGGGCGAGATACTCGACGACGGCGATATTATGGGTAATGAAAAGATAGGAGAGCTTAAGCCGGTCTTGCAGGTCTTTCAGCAGGTTCAGGATCTGCGCCTGCACCGAGACGTCGAGCGCGCTGGTCGGTTCATCGCAGATGATGAGCCTGGGTTCCACGGCTAGGGCCCGCGCAATGCAGATCCGCTGGCGCTGCCCGCCCGAGAACTCGTGCGGGTAGCGGTGTTTGGCGTCGGGGTGGAGTCCGACTTGTTGCAGTAGTTCATCGATACGCCGCTCGCGCTCTCGGCCGCCGATATTCTGGGCGAGCATACCTTCTTCGATGATCTCGGCGACAGTCATGCGCGGGTTCAGGGAGGCGTACGGATCCTGGAAAATGATCTGCATCTCCCGTCGCCGCCGCCGGAGCGCCTCTCCGCTGAGCGAGCGCAGGTCCTGGCCTTCGAAGCATAGGGTCCCCGAGGTGATGGGCGCCAGCCTCAGGATCCCTTTGCCCGCGGTGGTCTTCCCGCAGCCGGATTCTCCGACCAAGGCGAGCGTCGTTCCCGCCCCGATGCTGAGTGACACCCCGTCCACGGCACGCACATAACCCACGGTGCGACGCATGAGCCCCCGCCGGATCGGGAAAAAGATCGTGAGATCGTTGACTGAAAGCATCGCCGGGCCGAGGTCCGGCGTGCCCGGCAAATCCGTGGCCTGCGCCTTCGCGGTCGCCGTCGACGGGCGTTGATTCGGCGCGGACGCGGCCGTGTAAAGGAGGCAGCGAACCGTGCGCTCGCCGTCGATCGCCGCTAACGCGGGGACCGATTGACGGCACTCATCCCACGCGTATCCACAGCGCGGCGCGAAACGGCAACCCGTGAAGCGTTGCGTTAACCGGGGCACGGCCCCGCCAATCACCGCCAGCTCCGTACCGCGCTTCGATAGCGTCGGAACGGAATTGAAGAGCTTCTGGGAATAGGGGTGGGCGGGGGAATGAATAAACGACTCGCGATCGGCTTGCTCGACGATCTGCCCGGCATACATGACCGCAACACGGTCCGCGACCTGGGCGACGACACCGAGATCGTGAGTGATGAGCATCATCGCCATGCCCCGATCTTTTTGTAGCGCCTTCAATAGATCGAGAATTTGCGCTTGAATGGTGACATCGAGCGCGGTCGTCGGTTCGTCCGCGATCAAGAGATCGGGCGCGGCGCTGATCGCGATGGCGATCATGACCCGCTGTTTCATGCCGCCCGACAACTGATGCGGGTAATCCCCTAAGCGCCGCTGCGGGTCAGGGATCCCCACGGCATCGAGCAATTCGAGCGCGCGCGCCTCGAGCGCCCGGCCGCGCAGTCCCCCGTGCCGCGCGAGTGTTTCGGTAATTTGCGCTCCCACGTTCATGACCGGATTGAGCGAGGTCTGGGGTTCTTGGAAAATCATGCTGATCCGAGCTCCGCGGACAGCGCTCATCTCGGCCTCGGTGAGTTGCAGCAGATCCTGCCCATGGAGCCGGATCCGGCCCGAGACGATGTGTCCGCCGGGAGGTAGCAATTTCAGGAGGGAGAGGGCCGTCATCGACTTCCCGCATCCCGATTCACCGAGCAATACGAAAGTTTCGCCCTGATCGATGTGGAAATCGACGCCATCGACGGCGCGTACCGGACGCGGTCCGGCGCCGATCCAGGTGCGCAGGTCCGAAACTTCGAGCAGATGAGCGGTCATGGTGAGCGGAGTGTGTCCCCTCTCGGCGTTACGGCAACGCCATGGACTCAGAGCTTGCTCACTACGATTTCTTCACAAGCTCTCAGCCGTTTTCCGGGGGCACAGCGCGCGGGCGGCGGTGTTCATCCAGGGCTACGTAGGTGAGCACGGCTTGGGTCACTTTGATGCATTCGGCCCGCGCCGGGTGGCGTTCGGCGTAGACCTCGACCTGAATCGTAATCGAAGTACGCCCGACGCGCGTGACCTCCGCGTAACAGCTTACGAGATCGCCGACAAACACCGGCTCACGGAATTCCACGGAGTTGACGGCGACCGTGGTGACCGGTCCGTGCGCCCGCCGGATAGCGGCGATGCTGCCCGCGATGTCGACCTGCGAAAGAATCCAGCCGCCGAAGATGCTGCCGGCGTAATTGGTATCCGCAGGCATGGGTACGATCCGCAAGGTTGGTTCTTTGCCTACCGGAAGGCTAACCGGAGTGGAGCGAGCTACGCTTCCCGGCATGGGCGTTCAGTAGATGACCAATAAGTTGAAGACGCTCGGTCTCAACTGGATTTCCTTGACCTTCAGTGTAGCCTCCGCCACACAGCTCGCATTTTCGTTACCCGGCATGCCTTCAGCCACCGCGGTAAGCGCCAACGACGCTTTGCATTGTTGCCCGGGCTGGAGTGAAATTAAATGTTTCTTCGTAATTGGGGCGAATTCCCCGGAAGCAGGGTTACGCGTGTTGCCCGCGGAATCTTGCGTCGCTTGAGCGATCGTTTTCGCTTTACTATTAATGCGTAACTCAACCACAATCTTCGCCTGACCGCCGGTTGGGCCCACGTTAAGACGGCTGCGGTAGTCGTAGACGCCCACGACATAGTAACGCCCTGGTTTCTTTGCCTTGGTTTGGAATTCATGACCGAGCAGGGATGTCGCTTGCGCTCGCCCGGCCCCGGTGACGCTTGCCGAGACCTTGATCTGCCCGCTGGCCGCGTCTTCCTCGTGGGTGGCGCTGTTGGCGGGGGAACTGCTGTCCGCGCTGCCCTCGGCAACGGTAAGCTTCGGGGGCCGAATGATCAAGGTCCTAGCATCCAATATCATGAGGGTGATGAACACAATAAACGATGCGGAAAAGAATGCGAAAAGTAAGAAGAGTTCCATGCGCGATCTCCGGTTAATTATTTTGCGGCAGCGCTAGCCCGAACCAAGTCGCTCTCAGCGCTTTATCTTGTTATTCCGATCCGGTGACGAACTCGGTAAAGGTCACAGTATCATACGCGCATGGCTGTTCCAACGCATGGCGTTGAAGCGATTCGCGGACGCGCCGGCGCGAATTCCCTAAAGCTCGCGGGTTTCGAGATTCAGGCCCGCGCACGAGCCCAATGACGCGGAGCTGGTGACGATCGCCGTGCTCGCCCGCTCCTTGAGGAGATAGGTTTGCGCCACCCTTTGTAAATCCGCGACCGTGACTCGGAGGACCCGTTGCCGCAGGCGCCGCCGATACTCGGGCGAGCGTCCGAAAAGCCCGGCGGCAAAGGTTCGAATCGCCTCGCCGGCCGGCGAGCTCGGGCGATCGAGCGCACCGATGACTCCCACGATCGCTTCTTCGAGTTTCTCGTAGCCGTGGCCCTCACGGTGCAGCCATTCCAGCGCGGCATCGAAAGCTTCCAAGGTTTCCATGACTCGCGGGTCACGATAGGAAAAGAACTTGAACGCGCCGGTGTCTCCATCGTAGGCGGCGCCGGAACCGTAGGCCCCGCCTTGCTCGCGGATCGCCCGGTGCAAATAACCGTTGTGCAGGAAGCGGCCGAGCACGATCAACGCCGCGGCGTCCTCGTGGTCGGCGGGCACGGTGGGATAGGCGCGCGCGCAGAAATTTACCTCGGTGTTCGTGATCCAGGCCTCATTCACGCGGGACGGCTCGATGGTTAACGAAAATGGCTTCGCATCGTGAACCCGCGGTTGCAAGGCGGCCCACTGGGATGCGAGGTTTTCACGTACGCCGGTGAGGTGCTGGTCCTCGCCCACGATGAGTAGTTGCGGAGCGGCGCGGGTGAGGCGCTCATGGATGCGCTTGAGACCGGCTGCGAATTCTTCCAGTTTATCCTGATTCTGGATCGCCCGCTCCAAGGCCTTGAGATCGCGCAGCCCCGCGAGGCCATCCCAGCGGTGGGAAAGCGCCGCCGCCGGCCCGAATCCGGCGCAGGCCGCGGTCATCGCGAGCACGTGGCCTTGATCGGTCAGCGCCGATTCACGCGCGGCCCGGATTTGCGCGATGAGCTCTCGCAGCCGCCCGAGCTCGTCGAATCGGGCCTTGAAAAAGGCATCGTGCAACAGTTGCGCGAGCGCTCCGTGGTTGCGGTATAGACAATTCGATGAAAGCTGAAAGTAGGCGAGGATCCGCTGCACGTTCTGGATCTCGGCGCGCAGCGCGCAATGCGCGGCGATACCACCGCTTATCGCGGCTTGATGGGTCTGCGCCGCGAGGTAATCCTTATCAGCGTAACCGAGCTCGGTCACGCAGTTGCAATATAGGCTCAACAAATCAAGCTCGCCGGGCCCGAGCGCCGGGAGCTCCACCGTGATCTCTGCATACACGAGGCCGTTGGTGCCTTGGCGAAACCAGGTGACCGGAACATCGCCGAGGAGCGTGCGTTCGCTCGCGGGGACCTTAAAATCGGCGGGGATATCTTCGACACCGACTTTCGGCAGCAGGGCGGCGTCGGGCGCTTGCTGCTGGCGGTCCTTTAATGCCGCCGTGTGCGCAATGATCCGGGTTTTCTCGGCAACGCCGAGCGACTGCTTGGTGGCCGCCAGCCGGTTTTTGAGCTGCGCGGCATGACGCGCATTGAATCCGGTATCCGGGATCATCGCCACCCGCACTCGATGCGGATTGTCTCTCAGCCACTCACGGGCCAGGCCCGGAATGAAGCCGGGCCGTTCGATCGCTACCCGCAGGTGCTCTAGGATGGGATCGATGGCGAGGGCGGCGATCGCATCCCCCCCATGCAAGGCCACCGGAAGGGACGCCGCCAGCAACTGTAGCCCGTACGGATAGCGGCCGCCGCGGATCTCGCGCTGCGAAAGCTCCATTTGATGGAGGACCGAGGCCGCGAGCTCGGGCTCGACACCTTCCTCGGCGACCTCTTGAATCACCTTCATCACCGTCTCCTCGACGGCCTCGGCGTGCTCGGGATCCGAACCCTCGACCCCGCACACGAACGTCGCCTCGCGATTGCCCGCGTCGAGCCCGCAAAGCTCTGAGGGCGCCGTGGCCAGCGGGCACCTCTCCAGGGCGTGGCGTAAAGGTGAAGCGCTATGATCCAGCAACACGCCCGCCAGCAGTTGCGTCTCCGTCGTTTTTTGCAGGTCGGTGGTATTGTTGAGCAGCCAGCCGAGAACGATATGCGTCTTGCTCCGCGTGGGTTCCCCGTCATTGACCGGGTAGGGAATGGTGAGCGCGCGCGGCGCGCCGTAGCGCTGCTCGTCGTGGATCCCATTGGCCACGGTGCGGGCGGTAAAATGCTTCAAGGCCCACTCGTGGAATTGTGCCTGATGCTCGCGGACGTCAAAATCACCGTAGGTGCAGAAATAAGCGTTCGAGGGGTGATAAAAGCGCGCGTGGAATTCCCGCAACTGCGGCCACGTCAACTCCGGGATCGTTTCGGGATCGCCGCCGCTATTGTGATGATAAGTGGTGGTCGGGAAGATCGCCGCGCTGAGCGCGTACCAGAGGCGAGTGGTAGGCGCGCTCAGGGCGCCCTTCATTTCGTTGTAAACGACGCCCTTATAGACTAAGGCGCTCGCCGGATCATCGGCGACCTCGAATTCCAAGCGGTGGCCCTCCTGGGCGAAGTCGAGCTCGTCGAGGTTGGGGAAAAATACCGCGTCCAAATAAACCTGCAGCAGGTTGTCGAAGTCCTTTTTGTTCTGGGTGGCGAAGGGATACGCCGTCCAATCGCTGCTCGTGAAAGCGTTCATGAAGGTGTTGAGCGAACGCCGCGTCATCATGAAAAAAGGGTCTCGTACCGGGAAGCGCCGGCTGCCGCAGAGCGCGGTGTGCTCGAGGATGTGAGCAACGCCGGTGGAATCCCGGGGGAGGGTACAAAATCCGACGATAAAGGCGTTGTTGTTGTCGTTTGCGCTCAAATGCAAGTGCCGGGCGCCGGTGATCTCGTGCCGGTACTCTTGGGCGTCGATGTTCAAGGACTCGATGCGTTGGCCGCGTATTGATTCAAAGGATGACATAGTGCCTCTAGCGCGAGTGGTGTTCCAGAAACTTCTCGGCATCCAAGGCCGCCATGCAGCCCGAGCCGGCCGAGGTTACCGCCTGACGATAGATCGGATCGCTCACATCCCCGGCGGCGAAGACACCGGGAACACTGGTCGCCGTGGTCGATCCGCGGCTGCCGCCGTTGACACTAATATACCCGTTTTCCATCTCCAATTGACCCTCGAAGATAGTCGTGTTGGGCACATGCCCGATCGCAATGAAGACGCCGCGCAGCGTTAGCTGTTTCGTGCTTGCGTCGAGGGTGCTCTTGATCCTGAGCCCGTTAACGCCGGCCTCATCACCGAGGATTTCCTCAACCGTATGATTCCACAACACACTGACGTTTCCGCTCTCGGTCTTTTCCATGAGGCGCCTGCTCAGAATTTTCTCGGCGCGAAACCGGTCCCGCCGATGGATCACGGTGACCTGGGAAGCCAGGTTGGATAGGTATAGCGCTTCTTCGACGGCGGTGTTGCCGCCGCCGACGACAGCTACTGCTTGGCCTTTGAAGAAGAATCCGTCGCAGGTGGCGCAGGCCGACACCCCGCGGCCCCGGAAGGCTTGCTCCGAAGCCAAACCGAGGTACTTGGCGGAGGCGCCGGTGGCGATAATCAGCGCATCGCAGATGTAGGTTGCGCTATCGCCCGCTAGCTTAAAGGGCCGCTGCCCGAGATCCGCCGTGACGATATGGTCGAAGAGGATCTCGGTACCGAAGCGCGCCGCATGCCTGCGCATGCGCTCCATGAGATCCGGTCCTTGGAGCCCGTGCTCATCGCCGGGCCAGTTGTCGACGTCGGTGGTGGTCGTCAACTGCCCACCCGGCTCGAAGCCAGCGACGATCACGGGGTCGAGCGCGGCGCGTGCCGCGTAGATCGCGGCGGAATAACCGGCCGGCCCGGAGCCCAGGATCAATAGACGATAGTGTCTGGCCATTAATTTCACTACTACCCCGCAGGCGATATATTTTCCTTGTCTCCAGGATTGGGCGCGGGCGCATAGTGTACACGGCGCCCGTCCTTAGCTCCTAAAACCGCCGCCGGTCGTTGCCTGTTTACGCATCCGAACCCTTTGGCGTCCGGGGCTCAGCGGCCGCCTCGCCGCGCTTGAATAAGGGCAACAGGACCAGGCCGAGCTCATAGAGTAACCACAGCGGTATGGCCAGCAAGGTCTGGGAGATGACATCCGGAGGCGTCAGCACCATCCCCACCACGAAGGCGCCAACGATGACGTAGGGGCGCCTTGCGCTCAGACTTTCCTTGGTTGCGAAGTCTGTATGCACTAAGAGCACCGTGGCCAGCGGGACTTGAAACGCGGCCCCGAACGCAAAGAACATGGTCAAGACGAAGTCCAGATAGCGCCCGATGTCGGTCATGATCAAGACCCCCTCCGGGGCCGAGCCGGAGAAAAAGGCGAACATCACCGGGAAGACCACGAAATAGACGAACGCGATGCCGCAATAGAACAGCACCGAGCTGGAAATTAAGAGCGGCAGGACCAGCCGCTGTTCATGGCGATAGAGACCCGGCGCCACGAAGGCCCAGACCTGGTGCAAGACATACGGCATTCCCAGGAAGGCGGAGACCACGAGGGTAAGCTTAAACGGCGCGAAGAAGGGGGAGGCCACCTCGGTCGCGATCATTGCCGAACCTTGCGGCATTTGACGGATCAGCGGAAGCGCCAGCAAGTGGTAGAGATCAGTGGCGAAATAGCAGAGGGAGAGGAAAATCAAGAACACCGCGGCGAGCGCGCGCAGGAGCCGCGATCGCAATTCAACCAGATGCGATAGGAAGGGCTGTTCCTCCGGCTCGTCCGGAGCGTCAGGGGGCGTTGTCGCCATTTTCCTGGCGGTCTGGCGCCGCGGGCGCTCGCGGCGCCGATGCCGGGCTGGATGGTGCAGCGAGATCCAGAGGCGCGGCCGGGCCGGTCTTGGATGGGTAGCCGGCGCCGATATGTTTCAGATCTTCCAGCTCCAGCTCTCTTTGTACCTCTTCCTGGACCGTCGCCAGGGTCCGCCTCGCCTTCGCGAGCCACAATCCGGCCGTGCGCGCGGCGCGCGGAAGCTTCTCGGGTCCGAGCACGATTAGCGCCACGACTCCGACCAGGCACAGCTCCCAAAACCCGATGTCGAACATAAGGCTAGGGCCGGTCGTCGCGTGTCTCGGCCGGTCCGGCGCCTGGATCGGAGCCGCTCGGGGGCGCGTCGACGGCCTCCTCGCTCTCGGCGGTGGCTTTCCTGAAGCTCTTGATGGCAGCCCCGAGATCCGTGCCGATGCTGCGTAGTTTTTTGGTGCCGAACAGCAGCGCCACGATCGCTAATACGATCAGTAGTTCTGAGACGCCTATGCCCATGGGTGGATCTCCTCTAGGAGTTTGTGAAAAAACCTACTGCGCTCGGGATTTCGCGTTCCGGCGGTGCTCGGAATCCTTATGTAGTTCAACATACACTGCGGTTCCTGCGCTCCGGCGGAACGCGATCTCCCTTCGCTCGCGACGGTTTTTTCACAAACTCGTAAGATGAACGATTAAGATCTCCGCGGCCGGACGCGCATGCGCCGCGCCTTCACTCCCGCTTCGCCCGGCTTTGCTTTTCGTCGATGCCCGACTGTCCGAAACGCCGCTCAAGCTCGGCCAGCACCTCGCCCGGCCCGCTGCCGGCCGCCGCCAACATGACCAGGCTATGAAACCAGAGGTCCGCGGTCTCATGGATAAGCTGACGGCGATCACCGCTTTTAGCCGCGAGTATGGTTTCGATGGTTTCCTCACCGAGCTTTTTCAAGATCGCGTCGAGGCCCTGCGCGTACAGGCTCGCGACGTAGGACGCGCTTTGCGGGGCGCCCTTACGCGCCTCGATCACCGCGGCGATCCGGTCCAGGACAGTGCTCATGATCCCGGCCGCATCTTATCGCCGATCAAGCGCCGGCCGCACGCTGTTATCCCGGACCGTAAATCCGTGCCGGATCCTTGAGGATGGCGCCATCGGCAATCCAATGATCACGCTCAAGGCGCTCGAAGAAACAACTGTGCCTACCCGTGTGACAGGCGATGCCGCCCGCTTGTTCCACGATGAGGAGCACGGCGTCGCGGTCACAGTCCAGACGGATCTCCACTACATGCTGGGTATGGCCCGATTGCTCGCCCTTGCGCCAAAGCGCCTTCCGGGATCGCGACCAGTAGAAGGCCTGCTGCGTCTCGGCGGTCAGACGCAGCGCCTCGCGATTCGTCCATGCCAGCATAAGGACCTTGCCCGAGCCCGATTCCTGCGTCACCACGGGCGCCAGTCCGTCTGCACTCCAGGCGACCCGATCCAGCCAATCTGTCGACTGCGAGGTGATCTCGCTTTGCATGGTGCTCACAATAGCCTAAAGGCGGACTTCGATGCCAGCCTCGCGCATCCGTTCCTTTGCGGCGCGCACCGTGTACAGACCGAAATGAAAAATACTCGCGGCGAGCAGCGCATCGGCCTTGCCGATACAGATGCCGTCCACCAGGTGATCGAGGTTGCCCACGCCCCCCGAGGCGATGACGGGGATGCGCACCGCTTCGGCGATCTCTCGGGTCAGAGCGAGATCGAATCCGTCGCGGGTGCCGTCGCGGTCCATGCTGGTCAGCAAGAGTTCCCCGGCGCCGAGTTGTTCCATCTTGGCGGCCCATGCGCGGGCGTCGATCCCGGTCGCCCTTCTACCGCCATGCGTAAAAACCTCCCACCGGGGCGAGCCCTCGTTCGCGGCAGGCGCCGCCCGCGCGTCGATGGCCACCACGATGCACTGGGAACCGAAGCGATCCGAAGCTTGGCGCACCAGTTCCGGATCGTGCACCGCCGCTGTATTGATGCTGACCTTGTCGGCGCCTGCGTTCAATAGCCGGCGTATATCTTCGACGCTTCGGATCCCGCCGCCGACGGTCAGCGGAATAAATACCTGGCCGGCGACGGCCTCGACTACATGCACCAGCGTGTCGCGCGTGTCGCGGCTGGCCGTGATGTCCAGGAACGCCAATTCGTCAGCGCCTTGCTGGTCATAGAGGCGTGCGATCTCGACCGGATCGCCGGCGTCGCGGATGTCAACGAATTTCACCCCCTTGACCACTCGGCCCGCGTCCACGTCCAGGCACGGAATAATGCGTTTAGCGAGCCCCATCGTCCGCAATCTGTGCACCGTCGGCGAGCCGCTGGGCCTGCTTAAAATCAAGGCTGCCCTCGTAGATCGCTCGCCCCGTGATGGCCCCCTCGATGCCTTCGTGCGCGACTTCGCATAGGCCGCGTATGTCTTCCAGATTTCGGATCCCGCCTGCGGCGATGACGGGCACGGTGATCTCGCGCGCCAAGGCCACGGTGGCCTGGACATTGACGCCGTTCATCATCCCATCGCGGCTGATATCGGTGTAGACGATGGCGGTAACGCCTTCCTGCTCGAAACGCTGGGCGAGATCGGCCGCGGTATGATGAGAAAGCTTCGACCAACCCTCGAGCGCGAGCTTGCCGTCGCGGACATCCAGCCCGACCATGACATGCCCCGGGAATTCGATGCACATGTCCGAGACGAAATGCGGTGTCGTCACTGCTTTGGTGCCGATGATGACGTATCGCACCCCGGCGTCGAGATAGGATTGAATCGTGTCTTCGTCGCGGATCCCACCTCCCACTTGGACCGGCACGTCCGGGAGACTCTGGCAAATGCCGCGGATCACGGCGGCGTTGACAGGTTTACCGACCAGCGCCCCATTCAGGTCGACGACATGGAGCCGGCGCGCTCCCGCCGCGACCCAATGCCTGGCCATGGCCAGCGGGTCTTCCGAATACAGAGTGTCTTGATCCATACGGCCTTGCCGCAATCGCACGCACTTACCGTCCTTGAGGTCAATCGCGGGGATCAGCAACATCGGGATAAGCAGCCGAGGCGAGAGGTCCGTTTCGAGGCTAGTCGCGAGTCAAACAGGCGAGAACGATCGTGTCCAATAATAGTAGCACAAGCCGTTCGACATGCATTAGTCCCGCGTTGATCCAGGCGCAACGCTGGATTGGGTGTGCGTATAATAACCGCGCATCCATTGCAAGCGCTGCTTTCGGGGTTTTTGAATGATAAGAGAAATCCACGCTCGGTCTACGCGCACCGGCAGCCATTTTCTTCGGGCGATTACCGTTCTCTGGGTCTTTGCCGGTCCCGGTTACGCGCAGGTAGAGGTGCAACCCGTCCCCGGCGCGGATATGCAGGCCATCAAAGAGTCCTATCAAAAGGGTGACTATGCGAGGGTGGTGCGCGATCTGACGCCGCTTGCCGAGCGCGGTGATATTGAGGCGCAGTACCAGCTGGCTCTCATGTACGCTAATGGGCGGGGGCTCCCTCGCGATCAGACGCAGGCCGCGAAGTGGTTTGAAAAAGCCACCGCCGTGCTCGATTCGGGCGCACAGTTTAACCTCGGCATCATGTATTTCGAAGGCCAGGGCGCACCCAGGGATTACGAGCAAGCCGCGCATTGGTTCAAGAGGGCCGGTGAGCGAGGTGATTCCGAGGCTCTCTTTAATCTTGGCCTCATGTACGACGATGGCAAGGGAGTGCGCCGAGACGTGACGGAAGCGGTCCTATGGTATAAGCGGGCCGCGGAACTTGGCCTCAAGCAAGCCCAACTCATGTTGGCCGGGATGTACCGCGATGGGGCGGGCGTATCCAAGGACCAAACCCTCGCGTACCTATGGTATGCCATGGCCGCCGAACAGGACGATAAGGGTGCCGCGGCCGAGCGCGATCGGCTCGCCAAGCGATTGACTCCCGCTCAGTATAAAGAAGCTATCCGGATGCTGCACGAGTTGCAGGTTCAGGGTCATGTGCGTGGCGGATAAGCGACGTGAAGACATGCAAGAATTCATTATCAGCCACGAAGCCGCGATCCGCCTGGCGTTTTTTGCCGGCGTGTTCGCGATCATGGGCCTATGGGAATTCAAGGCGCCTAAGCGTGCGCTCGCGCTAGCGCGACCGGGGCGGTGGAGCGCCAATCTCGCCCTCACTGCCCTGAACACCGTTCTGCTGCGATTGGTTTTTCCGGGGGCGGCGGTCGGCATGGCGCTTTTCGCGCAGCGGCAAGGCTGGGGAGTGCTCAATTACATCGAATGCCCGGAAGCGCTTGCGTTCGTGATCTCCGTGATGGTGCTCGATTTCGCCATCTATCTCCAACACGTCATGTTGCATGCGGTGCCGCTATTGTGGCGGTTGCATCGCGTCCATCACGCGGACCTCGACTTCGACGTGAGCACCGGGACGCGCTTTCATCCCCTCGAGATCCTATTATCGATGATGATCAAATACGCGGTGATCGCGGCGCTCGGGCCGTCGGCTGCGGCGGTGCTCGCCTTCGAGATCCTACTCAATGCCACCTCGATGTTCAATCACAGCAATGTGCGCATGCCGGAACGTATCGATTACTCGTTACGATGGCTGGTGGTGACGCCCGACATGCACCGGGTGCATCATTCGATCGAAGAGGACGAGACCAATTCCAACTTCGGTTTCAACCTCCCTTGGTGGGATCGCCTGTTCGGGACTTACCGTCATGCGCCGAGGAAGGGCCATACCGAGATGATCCTCGGGATCCAGACATTTCGCGATCCGCTGAAGGTGGATCGGCTCGCGGGGATGCTGACCCTGCCGTTCATCGGGAAGGTCAGCGGCCAGGCGGCGTCGAGGGATAGCACCTGAATGGGATACGAGCCGACTCACTGCTATAGTTAAACGATCAACCTCGAGGCCGCATACGCCTATGACCACCGATCGAAGCCATGTCCCGCAGTTAGAGCCTGGCATCCATGTTGATTTACAGGGACGCCGAACCTATGCGGATTATCTTTGTCTGGATCGTCTCCTGGATGCACAGCACCCTTTGAGCGATCCACCTCATCATGATGAATTGCTGTTTATCATCCAACACCAGACCTCGGAACTCTGGTTCAAGTTGACCTTGCATGAGCTTACAGCGGCTTGCGCTCATATACGCCGGAATATGCTCGATCCGTGCTTCAAGATTCTCGCGCGGGTCAAGATGATCCAGCGGCAACTGTTCGAGCAATGGGGAGTATTGGAGACCTTGACGCCCAGTGAATATGCGAAATTCCGGCATGTCCTAGGATCGGCCTCCGGGCTACAATCGGCGCAGTACCGGGCCATCGAGTACGTACTCGGCAATAAAAACGCCGCCATACTGGAGATCTTCAAACATGACGAAAGGACTTATCAGGCGCTTGAATCGGTTCTCGAAAGTCCGAGCATTTATGATGAGTTTCTCATGCACTTACGGCGGCGCGGGCATGCCGTTCCCGATGCTTGCGTCGCGCGTGACTGGTCACGACCCTATCAGCGCAATCCAGCGCTCATCCCCGTGTTCAAGGCGATCTACGATGCCCCGCATGAGAACTGGGACGCCTACAACATGTGCGAGAAACTGGTCGACGTCGAAGAGAACTTCCTGCTCTGGCGATTCCGCCACGTTAAGACCGTGGAGCGTATCATCGGCTACAAACGCGGCACCGGAGGGTCTTCAGGCGTCGCGTTCCTTAAACAGGCCCTTGACCTTACGTTTTTCCCCGAGCTTTTCGATGTCCGTACAGAGATCGGGACCCCTTAGAGAAATCGGCGCCGGTGCCAGGCTGCGGCGCAGTGCAGTACCTTCCGTCCGACCGTAACCTTGCCACGCGGTACGCGCGGGAGGGTTCCGCGACAAGACCGCCAGGAATAAATTTAATTCCTGAAGTGCTATGCTTAGCGTGAAGGTGTTCCCATGCGCGCTCCTACACTCGATATCCTGGTAAAGCTCATGAAACCCACGGGTCGCGCCTGGCTCCTCATGGCGGCGGCCGTGAGTTTTTTCGTTGCCATTCTCCATGTTGTCATTGTCTTGATCGGTCCCTCGGCATATAGCTTTTTCGGCGGCCAACGACTCGCCCGCCTCGCCGAGAGCGGTTCGGCTTCCCCTGTGATCCAGACCCTTTCGCTGGCTGCCGTGCATGCTCTCTTCGGTAGCTATGCGCTCGCGGGAGCAGGCATAATCCGCCGCTTGCCCTTGCTTACCGTTGCCCTATTTGCGATCGGCGGTATGTATGCATTCCGCGGGTTAAGCGCCATCGAACAGGCGCTGCAACTTCTTCGAGATCCTGACTCACTCCCGTTTCGCGTCCTCTTCTATTCCCTCGTATCCTTCGCCACCGGTTGCGCCTATATTGTGGGAAGCGTAAAGAGATGGGGGTGGCTTCGAAGCGAAGGAGAGATCGAAGCATGAGGGGCGCTATGTTCTGATTGGCGTGCCGCCCAGTGCTAAAAAATGTACACGACTGGTCCACGCAGCGCGCCAGCCTATTTACTTGCTTTTAGGCCGATTCAGAATCCGATCACAAAATAAAGGGCGAAACGATGAAAATGCGCAGCTATCTTGGCGTTCTTACTCTCTTGGCGAGCCAACTTCTTCGGGCGGAGGTGCTGACTGTCGACCTACACAAGATCGACGACCGCGGTGTGGGGACCGTCGTCGGGTACCTGACGTTTTCGGAGCGATCGGGCGGGCTCCTGATACAACACGAGCTTGGCGGGATGCCTCCGGGGGCTCATGGCTTTCATCTCCATGAAAATCCGAGCTGTGATTCGGCCGAGAAAGACGGCTCCGTCCAGCCCGGGGGGTCGGCCGGAAACCATTACGACCCGGCGAAGAGCGGCCGCCATGAGGGTCCGCAAGGCGCGGGGCATTTGGGCGACTTACCGATCCTCAACGTGGACGAGGCGGGGCGGGCAATCGGCGCGCTCACCGCCCCGCGGCTGAAGATGAGCGATCTCAAGGGGAGGGCAGTGATTATCCACGCGGGATCGGACACCTATTCCGATGAACCCGAGAAAGGCGGCGGCGGAGGTGCGCGCATAGCCTGCGGCGTTATCCAGTAGACCTGCTGACAGTACCGTGTTGCTGCCTATAATTATCATCACGGCTTCGAACGTCTATCGAATCTCGCCAGAATCGAGGGGGAATCGTTGTGTACAAAGCACTCTTAGGTTTCGCTTGTGTGCTGTTGAGCGCCATCGCGGCGGGAGCGCAGACTGTTTATATCAGCGACGATGTAGGCGTTTTTCTGCACCGTGGGCCCAGCAATCAGTTTAAGGTTATTGGAACCGTACCCGCCGGGTCGCGCGTGACCTTAGTCGATCGGAACGATATGACGGGCTACGTAAAGATCGTAGATGGGGAGGACAAATCGGGCTGGCTGGAGAAACGTTTCGTGGGCACTGAAATCAGCCGGCGCGAGCGTTTGGCGAGCGTGGAACGCGAGCTAGAACAACTCAAGGAAAAATTCAAGGGCTCCGGATCGAAGCTCGCGGCTTATCAGTCGGAATTGACCGAATTGAAGCACCAGAATCAAACCCTCGATCACGAGGCCAAGCTACGGAGCAGCGAGGTCATGCGGCTCCAAAACGAGTTGGCCGGTAAGGACCAACAAAATCAGATCAAATGGTTTCAGATCGGCGCAGTGGTGCTTGCGGCGGGTTTTGGGCTGGGATTGCTGGCGCCGCACTTGACGAAACGGCGCCGCCGTAATGACGGCTGGTAGATTGCTTGAGCGCGCGATGCGGATAAGAGCCTCGCTCGGAAGCCTCCCCCGCAGGCCGTGGAATTGGATTAGCGTGTGATCACAGCGACGATCGGCGCGTCTCGAAGCATGGATGCAAGCACGACCCGATCAAAGCGCCGCGTCAGCGCCAGGGCCCATTTGGCGACCTGACGGGCAAGCGCTTCTTGCTCGGGCTCGTCAACCATATTGATGAGGGGGACGACCGCGGCCTTGCCGATCCCTTTGAGCGCGCCTTGCTCATCGGTGAGGAGGCGCGCCACATGCTCCGGGGTGATGGTCTCGCCGGGTTCGACTCCGGTCACGGCACTAATGCGATCGGCGCGATGCGCGATCGAGTCGCTAAGCTGTTCACCAATGGCGCGGGCGGAAACTATCGGCACCACCGTGGAGGCGTGTTCGGGAAGTTGCGGCTCATCGGGCGCCGGGGCTTTGATCAACCGGGAACGCGCACCGTCGGCTTTAACCAGGGTCACGTCGAAGGCGCCCGCTTCATGAATGTGCGGCACCTCACTCGGCGCCAGCCCGCGTAGACGCCCGGGTTTGGAGGAGGGCTGCGCGAGCGCGACGGCACGATGCATGCGCGTATGCCTCACCGCCTCGAGGAGCCTGCTGTATTCGGCGACGATCCTATGGGCGTTCAAAGCCTCTGGAAACGGCGGAATGTGCACCGTGGCGGTCACGGCGACACGGCCCGGGCACGCCGCCGCAAGCCGGTAAAGCGTGCTTTTTTTTCCGCCGGCCCCCACAAAACAAACGATGCCACCTTGAATGGCGAGGGCATCGACCAACGAGATGCGAACGCCCGCCGATCTATCCATGGAGGCTTACCTGGACGGAGAGGATGCGTGGCAAATAGCTCGCGATCAGGATCCAGTGATCGCCCGCATCGCGGCTCGCGAACAGATGTCCGCTCGAGGTCCCGAAGTAAACCCCACCGGGATCAAGACCGTCGGTGGCCAGAGCTTCTCGCAACACGGTGACATAAACATGTTCCTGGGGTAAGCCGCCGGTCAGGGGCTGCCAACTGGTGCCGGCATCGCGGCTGCGATACACGCGAAGATTGGCGCCGGCCGTGGTACGGACATGGTGATTGTCTTCGGGGATCACATAGACCACGTCGGGATGTTCCGGGGCGGTCGCGATGGCATAGCCAAAATCGCTCGGTAGACCCGCGGTTATTTCAATCCAGGTCGCGCCGCGATCATCGCTCCGATAGGTGCCGTTATAGCATTGGCGGTAGAGGCGGCCGGGCAGGGTAGGGTGCACGACCAAACGGTGAATGTTATGGCCGGTCTCCGGATGCGGGCGTGGGATGTTCTCCGCGCGTACGCCGCGGTTGATCGGGATCCATGTGATCCCCTTGTCATTGGATCGAAACGCGCCGCCGGCGGAGACCGCGGCATAGACGCAATTCGAGTCACTCGGATCGCTATATATGGAGTGGACCGCAAAGCCGCCGCGGGCCGGTTCCCAGGTGTGACGCGTCGGGTGCCGGTTGAGCCCCATTAGCGGGGCCCAGCTTTCACCGCCATCGGCGCTTGAAAATAAACCGGGCGGATCGATCCCGGCATACAGGCGCCCGGGATCTTCTCGATCAGCAGCCGCGACAAACCAAACCGCATCGAGGCTTGAACGGTATTCACCCGGGCTATGGCAAGGAACAGCCGGCAACGGGCACCAACTGCGACCGCCGTCCGTGCTGCGATAGACATGGGCGCCCCAGACAGGATGGTTTGCCGCCGCGTACCCGAGACGCGCGGCTCTCGGATGCAGCCAGGCATGCGTGATCTCGTAGCCGACGATGTGGGGCCCATCCATTTCCCACTGTTCCCGGCGATGATCGGAGCGCATACAAAACAAACCCTTTTGTGTGCCCACCAAGAGCGTGGTGCGGAAATTTTCCGGTCGCATTTTGCATGTTGGTCCGGCTCGCGCTGGAGTCGGGGCCGATGGTCCCCGCGGCGAGACTGCGCGGTGTCTGTTCTAGTGACTCTTGATTCCAACCTTAATGACGGTTTCCCTGTTACGCTCATCGAGCGTGTGCATCTCGATAGGCCGGCGCCAAACGCAATGGACGTATTCGAGCACCTTGCGGGCATACTCGCTATCGAGTCCGCGTCCGTCCGCGATGGCGTCGTGCTTGAGATCCAAGGTGCCGTCGGTCCGTAACTGCGTCACTCCGATCCGCGGCGCGCCGAAATGATACCGCGGAGACAAGATCTGTTCGCGGATTGCGTTGATATCCGCATCATTGACTTTGATCTCGCCGCAGCGTTTGGCGTTATAGCTGAACAGTCCTAGCTCCGCCGCCAGCTCCTCGCTAAGATAATTATGCACGAAGCTAAAATCATCTTCTTCGCGCATAATCCTGCGGGCTTTATCCAACCCGCGGTCCTCGACGAGGCGATCCCACAGAACGAACCCGAGATGATAGGGATTGATCTGCAACGCGATCTCGTGTTCTCCGGCGAAGGGACGAACGACGTCCGAATGCGCCCGGAGCGCGTCTAGGTAATGGTCATTCGGCAGAAAACGCGCTTCCCTGAGCAGACGCGCATGCCAATAGGACGCCCATCCTTCATTCATGATCTGACAGGAAAATACCGGGTAGAAATAGAACGATTCCTCGCGCACGGCGAGAAAAATATCGCGTTCCCAGTCCTCCATCTCCGGGGCATAGTGCGCGATAAACCACAGAAGGTCATACTCGGGATGAGGGGGAACGGGCGCGTGCACATGCTCGTGGCCGCTGACCTTCCGTAGGGCCTCGCCCGGTAGCGAAATGAATCGCTTTCGAAATCCCTCGGCGGGAGGCGGATCCTCGACGGTGGCATGCACCGGATACGGCGGCCGCGACAAGGTTTGATTGTCATCGATATGCTGTTCCAGTGCGAGCGCCGCATCGAGCACCATTTCCACCCGCTTTTGGCCATGGGCCGAAGCAGCGTTCTCGATATGGAGCGCGTGAGCTGCGGCTTGCTCGACCACATGATACCCGGCTTGCTCTTGCGCACGCTGAAACAGAAGATTGTTTTTCGAAAAATCCGCGTGTCCCAGCACGTGCGCGATCACCAAGGCATTTTCCTGAATGGTATTGGTATTCGCAAGGTAGGCGCGTCCCGGATTTCCCGGGAAGACCACCTCGAAAATCTTTGAATGTCCCATGCGATGCTGAACCAACTGGTAGATGTACCGCACCCCGAAGGACCAGTGCGGCATGCGCACGGGAAATCCATAGACAGCGACCTCCATCATGAAGCTCGGCGGTACTACCTCAAACTCAACGGGATAAAAATCAAGCCCCTGATCGTGCGCGAGTTGCTCCAATGGACCGCAGTAGGGATTGCGCTTCATGTTGGCTTGGGAGCGCCGTGCTGTGCTTGGTGGGTGAAGAATTTTTTTATGCCGGGCCAGATATCTTCCTGCCCCCCAACCACATAGCTCCCGACGCGAAGCCCCCGGTTTAGCAAACTCTGAAATAGGGCGCTCATCTGAGTGTCGAGGGCGTCCGACAAGGTTTGCGCAATCTCGACATAGCCGACGAAATTCCCGGCAGCGGCTACTTTCTCCAAGACAGCCTCCGACGGCTCGCGATCCTCGATAAAATTATCGCCGTCAGAAGCGTAGAACAGATAGGTGTTGTAACGGCTCGGGTGGAATCGTTTCTCCAGTATTTCCAGCGCCAAAGCGAAACCGCTCGAGGCCTGGGTCCCGCCCTGGGCGGTGACTTTGAAGAACTCCTCCTCGGAGAACTCCCATGCGGTCGCGGTGTGGGCGATAAATACTGTACTTATATTCAAGTACTGGCGCCTCAGACCCTGCAGAACCCAGAAGAAGAAAGCCTTGGCGAGCTTGCGGTCAGCCTCCTCCATACTGGAGGAGGCGTCCAATAGAAAAAAGACAACGGCGTTCATTGCCGGCCTCTGGCGTTTCGCGAGTTGCCGAAAACGCAGATCCTCATTGGTGAAATCCGGCGCATCGTCTTGGACCGAGCGGCGTTTGATCGCCTCTTTCAAGGTGCGCCGCCGATCCAGACGCGAGCGGGCACCGCGCCGATCCCAGCCTTCGCGTACGAGTTGCTCATCGACCAGCGTTTCTCCGGGCCGCGGCTCAAGGTTCGGAAGTTCGAGCTCCTCCCAGAGCCAATCAACGATATCGTCAACCTTGAATTCGAGCAACAACTGTACGCCGCCCGGTTCGTTCCCGGCTTGCCTGTCGGCGCTGTCGAAAAGTCCACGCGCCGGCCGCAAGATGTCTCCGGGCTTCACCTTACCCGGTTGCCCCTGCCCAACGCCGTCTTTTTGATCCGAGTCCTTCAGGCGGAAGCGATAATGCTCTAAGAGCTTTACGGGCACCCGTAGCGTACGGTTATCGGGACGGGAGATCACATCGGAACCGGCGATCAGCTCGGGCAGGCGTTGCTTAACGCTGTCGCGGATCTTTTCGTTGTGCCGCAGCCAGTCGCGGGCGCCGCGTGAAAACAAATCGTACCACTCCGTGTCCTTGGATTGCGTGATTCGATCGCGGTGCTGATTCTGGTTCATTAGTATTGTGCCGCGTATTCCCCATTCATTCCTGAGACAACAAGGTGGTTACGTAATTCAACGCTTCTTTAGCGCTGTGCTCATCATAGCGGTATTCGTCGACTAAGCGTTGTTGCACGGCCGATATCTTTTGCTTCGCATCTTCGTCCGGACGGGTGGTCGAGGTGACAAGCCGGAGCACGTCGCGGCGTTCCTCGAATAGATACTGCTCGATCGCTTCGTGAAGCCGCGCGTGACTGTCGAGCGTAAATTTGTCGCCTTGCTTATATGCAACCATCGCTTTACGCACCACCTCCTGACGAAAGGACAGCTTGCCGGATTCCGAGATATTAATCTTCTCTTCCACGGCACGCTGGAACCGTTCATCGGGCGATCTGCCTTCACCCGTGATCGGATCGGTGATTTCACGGTGATCGAGCGTCGCCTCCACCTCATCGAGGTACTTCTCCAGCAAGGATTGCGCTTCGTGCTCGAAGGAGGCAAACAAGGCTTTGTGCACGTCTTCCTTGACCCAGCGGTTGTAAAAATCCTTGCGCGCAACGACCAAAAAATCCAACCACTGGCGTTTCTGCTTGGCGTCCATGCGGGCATCGGATTCGATCGCGTCCTTCAATGCGAGCAGGACTTCCATGCTGGTCAGGCTGCGCGCCTCGCTTTTCGTGATCGCTTTCGAGAGGGCGTTGATCACGAATCTTGGACTGACGCCCGACATGCCTTCTTCCGGCGTCTCAGCACGGATGCGGTCCACTTCGGCCAGGCTCACCCCCTCCACATGTTCTCCGGTGTAAAGGCGCGCTTTCTTGCTGAGATCCAAACCCTCGCGCTCGGATTTGTGCAAACGCGTCAGGACCGCAAAAATAGCGGCGCTATCAAGGGCATGGGGGTCCAGATGCACCTCTCGGAAGGTGGGCGTCGAAGAGATTAGCTTCGTATAGATTCGGCTTTCATCTTGGTACGACAAGGTATACGGCACCTTGACGATGACCATGCGATCCAACAAGGCTTCATTCTCCCGTTCCTGCAGGAATTTTTGAAACTCCGCGAGGTTGGTGTGCGCCACAATGGTCTCATCGAGATAAATCAACGGGAAACGGGACACCTTGACGTTTTTCTCTTGCGTCAGAGTCAGTAGTAGATAGAGAAATTCCCGCTTTACTTTAAGAATCTCGATCATCTCCAAGATCCCGCGGCTGGCAGCATAGACGGCGCCCGACCAGGACCAGGCGCGCGGATCACCTTCGTCGCCGAATCTACTGACCTTCGATAGGTCGACGGAGCCCACCAAATCGGCGATATCCGCGGTGGTGGGATCATGGGGCGCATAGGTCCCGATCCCGGTTCGGCCGGCTTCCGAGATGAATATACGCTGGACCGGGAAACGCATGAAATCGCCGGCAAACTCGTCCGCGAGGCGAACCCGGCAGAACGGACAAAGCTCTCCCGCGATCTCTACCCCATAGGTTTCCCGAAAGTTGCCTCGAAGCGTGTGCGGGATAAGATGAAGAGGGCTCTGATCGACCGGACACCCCTTGATGGCATAGAGCGCTCCGGCATCGGTGTGACTGTATTCTTCGAGGCCGCGTTTCAACAGGATCACCATCGTGGACTTTCCACCCGAAGGCGGTCCTAAGAGCAGTAACAAACGGCGCCCGACCTCCGAGCCTGCACTCGCGGCCTTGAAGTAATCGGCTATGCGTTCGAGCGCATCGGTAATGCCGAAAAGCTCATCCGTGAATAGACCGTAGGGCCGCGCGTCGTTGCCGTTCTCGCGTTCCTTGATCCCGGTACGGCGCAGCATACTCCAAACGTACTGGTGACTATTGCGTGTAAAGCGCTCCGGCTGTTGCGGTATAACGTCCTGTAGAAACTCTCTGAAATCGCCTTCCCAATGTTTCGCTCGGTGCTCTTGTGTGAAAGCGGTCAGCGATTCGAGAAATTGTCCTCGCGGATCCGTGGTCATATGTTCTCCGAATAATCTGAAAAGCGCGCGCCTTAAATTGAGTACCCGGTTTGTCTACGCGTTTATCTCAATGGTAGTAGCAATGGTGCCCTCATTACTAGGTCGTTGTGGCTGTGAGTTAGTTCCACCGCACAAAGTTTAGTCTAGCTCGCCGAAAAGCAAGCGCCGCTTGTTAGCGATCCGTGACCAGTTCAAGGGCGCGGCCAAGCTGATTGCGCGGAGTATAAAAGTGAGGTGAAAACCGAATTGCGCCGCCGCGAATCGCGCAAACGACACCCTCCGCGCGAAGTTTTCGACAGAGGGTCTCGCTCAGATGACGGCGGTGACGGAAGCTCACGATACCAGACTGGTGCGCCGGATGTGCCGGGGAGCACAGCTCTAAATCAGGATGTTGTATAATTATATCAGTAAGATAATTCGTATTATTCAATACTATTCTAGAGATAGCGGCCATGCCGATCTCGTGCAGCAGCGACAAGCTGGCCGACAAGGCATGCACACCAAGCAGGTTTGGGCTGCCGCATTCAAACCGCCGCGCCGAATCCGCGGGGCGCCAGTCTTTGCGGTCGAATGCGTCCGGATCCTGTGTCATGTGCCAGCCGAACTCGCTCAGCGTGATTTCGTCGCGGATGGCCGGATTGACATAAAAAAGGGCGATGCCCTCCGGGCCGAGCATCCATTTGTGGGCGTCGGCGACGACAAAATCCGCGTGGCAGACGCTCGCGTCAAAATTCAACGCTCCGAGCGTTTGAATCGCGTCAACGCAAAGTAATATCCCATGTTCTCGGCAGTGGGCCCCAATCAAATCGAGATCAACCCGAAAACCGCTCGCGTATTGCACGGAGCTGATGGCAAGCAGCCGCGTACGCCCGTCGCACGCATCGAGCAACGGCTGTTCGGGACAGGGATGGTCATTCAGGCACTCGACCTGACGCACGGCCACACCGCGCGGTTGCAGCGCTTCCCACGGAATACGATTGCTCGGAAACTCCTCGGCTGAAATCACGATGTTGTCACCGGCGCTCCACGCGATCCCGTTGGCGACAAAAGACAGACCTTCGGAGGTGTTTTTCAGCAACGCTATATCATCGCTGGCCGGGGCATTGATGAGCTGCCGTAGCTGCTCTCTCAATCGCCGTTCCGTCTCCAGCCAATGACTATAGTTCGAAGCGCCATGGTGAACATTGTCTTCCGCGAATGCTATTACCGCTTCGGCGGCACGCCGGGGCCACGGCGCAACACCCGCGTGGTTTAAATAAATGGTATTTTTTGCGAGCGGGAATTCGTCCCGCCACAGAGATGCATCGATTTGAGGATATGGATCCGGTATAGTGCGCATAATGTGTATTATGTTAACTAGTATATTCCTGTATCCTTTAAACTTCCCACGACAAGCATAAGTAAACCGGTACCGTAAACGCGCCGATACCGATTTCCGAAGGACTCAGGAATATGTTATGCGTGACAATAGGATTTCGTGTTTAATTTTACTTCTCTTTCTTTTCCCAGGGTTGGGGTTCGCGGCCCAGAAGTTCATGGTTGTCGCTCTATTTAAAGACAAGGCCATCCTAGACATCAACGGCAAACAGCGTCTGCTCGCCGCGGGACAACAGGCTCCCGAAGGTATTACCCTCATATCCGCCAATAGTAAAGAAGCGGTGATCGAGGTTGAGGGAAAACGTGGAACCTACGCTCTCGGCAACCGTATCGGCAGTCGATTCGCAGCCGCAACGGTCGGCCCCACGGTGCAAATTTCGCCTAATTACATGGGAATGTATAACGTAGGCGGCACTATCAACGGATTTGCGGTGAGTTTCATGGTCGACACCGGCGCCACGCAGGTAGCGATGAACAAACACCTTGCCCGGCGTCTTGGCATCGACTATAGGCTGATTGGAAACGAACGCGTCAGCTCGACCGCTTCGGGAATCGTAAAATCCTTCGGGGTTACACTCAAGAAAGTTCGGGTTGGGGACATCGAGCTTATAGACGTCCCCGCCACGGTCATCGACGGCGACTTCCCTACCGAAACCTTGCTCGGAATGTCATTCTTAAGCCGGGTCGACATGGACCGCGAAGGCCGGCTCATGGTGCTGAGAAAAAAATAGACCGTTGTAGGCTTGCGTCGCTATTGCCCGGTGATCTGCGGTATTTTAAGGATCGGAGGGTCTTATGGTAAGATCACAGAAACGACCCGCGATCGCGTTCCATAGACTCCACCCTCCCGCTCGAGCAACCGTTAAACTCTCGCCCACGCATGCGCCCCTCCTCGCCTTAACAGCGCCTTTGAGCAAGACGCTCGATGAGCTTTCGGTGGTGATCCCCGTCTACGACGAGGCCGCCAATGTCGCTGACCTGCTCGGCGAGATTGAGGCTTGTCTCGATGGCCGCCTGCACTATGAGGTGATCGTCGTGGACGACGGCAGCACCGACGATACCCTGGAACGGCTTCGGGACATACGCCGCGAGCGGCGACTTCCCTTGCGGATCCTGCGCCATGCGAGGAACGCAGGAAAGAGCGCGGCGCTACGCAATGGAATTGCCGCAGCCCGTTGCGATTGGATCGTGACCTTGGATGGAGACGGGCAAAATGATCCGGCGGACATTCCTAAGTTGCTGGCGGCCGCCGCGGCTTCGAGCGGGCGGCTCGATCTCGTCTGCGGCCACCGATTTGCGCGCCAGGATCCGGGGATCAAGCGTCTATCGTCGCGACTCGCTAACGCCGTGCGAGCGCGTCTACTCGAGGATGGGATCCCCGACACCGGATGCGGTCTCAAGCTGCTTCGACGCCGGGTGTTTTTAAACCTTCCCGCATTCAACGACATGCACCGCTTCCTCCCGGCCTTGGTTCAACGCGAGGGGGGCGAGGTGATGTCCCTGGCCGTCAATCACCGGCCGCGGCTCAGGGGCCGATCCAAATACGGGATCCACAACCGCCTGTGGGTAGGGATCGTCGATCTGCTTGGCGTCCTATGGCTGCAGCGGCGCGCGATCAACCCCAGCTACGAAGAGGTAACTGAAGGATGAGCGAACAAGCTTGGATTATCGTCGGTTTCATCGGGCAAGGCCTGTTCAGCGCTCGGTTCCTGGTCCAATGGATCACGAGCGAGCGCGCCAAACGCAGCGTGATCCCCACGGCGTTCTGGTACTTCAGCGTCGGCGGCAGTTTAGTCCTGCTTTGCTATTCACTGCATAGGGTCGATCCCGTCTTCATCGTGGGCCAGCTCACGGGGCTGTTGATCTATCTCCGCAACCTATACCTACTGCATCGCGTCGAAAAAACACTCGCGCTCGGCCCGGTGAGGGATGACGCCCAATCCTAATCGCGATCCCGCTGTGTTAGCGGCGCCGCGAGACACGGTAGGAGTTTATTTAACAAGACCTTGGTGCTGGCGAGGCGCCGTCGCGGCCGTGCTGCTACTCGCGGGCTATGTCGCAGGCATAGGCACAAGCGCCATCCCACTGGATGGACATGAAGTCTTCGTGGTTCAGACCGCGCAAGAGATGAATACGCGCGGCGATTTTATCGTGCCGTACTTCAACGGTGAACCGAGGCTCACGAAACCGCCGCTGAGCTATTGGCTCACGTGGCTTGTGGCGTCGATCGCGGGCGATCCCAGCCACATCACGCCCTGGCAAGGACGCGTACCTTCGATCGCGGCCGGCATAGGTCTGGTCGCTACCACTTTGTGGCTGGGCGCCCTGCTCTTCGATCGCGCGACCGGACTCCTCGCCGGACTCCTCCTGACATTGAGCGCGGGCTTTTTCTCCTATACTCACGATGCCCGGCCCGACCTTTTATACGCGTTTTGGTGTACCCTGGGCTATACGGCCTTCGCGGCCGCGTGGAAAGCGGCCGATGAGTCGCGGCAGCTTCTAGGTTGCTATGCCATGTGGATAGCATATTCGCTGGCCATTCTTACCAAAGGTCCCCAGCTTCCCGCAATGCTGCTGGCCGGCAGCATCGCTTTTTTTGCGCTCGCAGGCGGTTTTCGCCACGGCCTGCGCATGCTGCATCCGGTAACGGGTCTTTTGCTCACCGCGAGCCTGACTCTCCCGTGGTGGATTGTCGTGCACCTCTCGCTTGGCGGCACGGGGCTTTCCGGGAGCCAGCTCTCGGGATCGTTGCTCGTCCCGAACATGGCGCTGGATTTCTATTATTTTTATCGCACGCCGCAGTTGCTTCTCCCTTGGTTGCTGCTGATTCCGTTCGGGTTCGTTCTATTTAGCAAGCGCGAGCGCAGCGGTGCTTCCCTATTACTGTGGCTCTGGGTATCAGTCGCCGCCTTGATTCTCGATTTCGGTCCCCAGCAACGGTGGTTTTACATGCTGCCGCTCCTGCCCGCGCTATGTGTTTTGACCGCCGCCGGCACGCTTGCTGTACTGCGGAGGAACGCGTCCTGGATCCACGCCGTGTGGCGGTGGGTCTTCTTGCCGCTACACGCGCTCCTGGCGCTCGGCGCCCTTTTATGGATCGCCGTGTCCAACCAAGGTGCGGGGTATGGGAATAAGGTAGGCGCTGCCGCGGCCGTGGGTGCTGTGGCCGTGGTGTTCTGCGCGGTTCTCATCTTGAGGCGGGGGCGTACCATCACGCCCCTCGGCGATCTCGCCGCCCTGGGCGTTATGCACTGCATCGCACTGGCCGCGGTGTCCGACACTCGCTGGCTGTGGAGCCAGGATCGCTTCGAGCGGCCTCGATTGGCAAGGATCGCGCGTGCAGCCGCGTATCCGAATACGCCGATTGTAAGCTGGGGAATTAACCCCAATGGTTACGTTTACTACGTGGGCCGCAAGATCACCGCGCTCGCAAGCCCCGATGACTTCAATCGTTTTCTTGAGGAGAAGCGCTACGGTGAACTGATCGTACTTATGCTAAAGCGCGACTTGAAGGTCTTGCCCAAAAATTTAGAACAAGAGGTGCTGGCCGGTATGCCCGGCGATGCCGATGAGGCTACCGTGGTAGCACGGCTGCGTGATGACGCCTTGGTGCGCGTGATCCCTTAACGCGATCGCCGTGCTTCGACGTAGACGATCCTTAAGGCCGCGTCTTCCCGATGCCAGAGGCCCGAGACAGGATCTTGCCATTCAGTATACTGCCGGGTATAGCCCTTGATCCGCCGGTACTTCCAGCCCGATCCCCACAACATAAACGCCCGCGCTGCATGCCGTAAAACCAGGTTTAATGGCATACTCATAGTGAACACCTCGCCTGCTAGCATAGTATCTTGGACCCGCGAGCCCATGCTGGACTCATGAGTCTATTAGCAGCATTATTTGTGCCGCGGTAGGGTGATTATTGAGACTATGAGTGGTGCGCGTTAACGCCGCTTACAGATGCCGCTGAGGCGAGGAGCGGTGAAACGAAAGGCGAAAGAATTACGCATTAGGCCAGACAAGCTTCTCCTCGTCAGTCTTCGTCTCGCGAGCGGTCGTTTTCATCGGGGCCATTGGCCCAGTCATCTTCCTCTTTTTCCTCTTCCTCGCTTTCTTCCCGCGGCCGCTTAGGATGGCTTGAACGCGGGCTCCAATCGTCGCTCGGCTTGGATCCTTTCCCTTCATCCTCATAGCCGGGGTCTTGGCCGCTCGGCACAACGCTCTGCCCGGTCCACTCCTCGGGTATCTCGATCGGCTCGATCTCTAAATCGTACCATTCGTCAATATCCATTTCGTCAATTTCGCCGTTGGGGTACTGAACCTCAATGACTCCACGCTCATCGTCCACATCGACGACCTCGAATTTCCGGCCACGCTCGAGGTGTTCATACCATCTCCCCGCGACCGGATCAACGTCGTTGCTCATCGTTCTCTCTCGTGGCCTGTCCGATTGGTTTACTGCAAAGCATAGAGCATCTTTCGCGAATTAACCTAAGGCAAGGCCCATTCATTCACGCAACCCCCATATGGCGCCTAAACTCCGCATGGGCCGCAACACGAGCCGGTAAGGCAGATCGGGGCCCGGCCGTCGAGCCTTACCGGGGAAGTCATGGTGATCCCGGTGTTCGGATTCCCCGAGCAGCACCGCCGACGGCACGCGATAGCTACGCGCCGTACAGCCCTCGGGATCCGGCGCGCCGCGGTGAGACATGACGTTGAACCAAAGCGTGCCGAACGGCGACAAAAAGGCGGGAACCAAAACCACCAGGGTGGAAAACGCCCGCGATCCGCTCAGTCCCCAGACCGCCAGCCATTCCACCCACGGGATAACAAAACACCACTTGTCGAGCCACGCCGTCTCGGGATAGCGCAGCTTGATACGGCGGCGCGCATTCCTCAGGTCATAGGGCCAACCCAACCAGGCGTAAAGGACCGAGCGGGCCACGGGTGAGTGCGGGTCCTCTAGGGTATCGCAGTGGAAGTGGTGATGGCGATGATTCGCGGCCCACCAGGACATGCCTCCTTGGTTGGCCGCCGCGCACGAATAGGTGATCACGAATTCGAACCAGCGCTTGGCCTTGAACGCGTTGTGTGAAAAGTACCGATGCAACCCCAGCGTCATGCCGAGGATCGAGTGCCGGTTGCCTTGCAGGATAATCAAGATCCACGTCAGGAGCTCAAACAGTAGCGGCTTGACCGCCTCAAGGTCAAGGAGGATCAAGGGCACGATGTAAACGATGATCGTGCAAGTGCCGAAAACGCGCTGAAGGGTCCAGAACAACATTGGGTTATGATTCGGGCTTAGGCGGCGTGTGCGCCCATGAATTCAGTGATTATATTAGAAGCAAGACGGAGGTTACAAAATCGGTGCGCGGAAATCATCCACCGCAAGCCCCCCAGGCCCCAAGCATGGAGCGTCAGCCGCGTGGTCTCCGGCTTTTGTTCGTGGTGGAGATGTGGGAGCGATATTCGTATTATGGGATGCGGGCTCTGTTGATCCTGTTTCTGGTCACGGAGACCGGGCGCGGCGGCTTAGGTTGGACGGTCGAGCGCGCGGGACAGTTGTATGGTTGGTACACGGGACTCGTGTACCTCACTCCGGTCATCGGCGGCTACCTCGCCGACCGCTACCTCGGCACCCACCGCGCCCTCGTCGCTGGCGGTATCTTGATCGCGCTCGGGCATTTCTCTCTCGCACTCGAAAATACCGTGGCGTTTTATTCCGGCTTGACCCTCTTGGTGTTGGGCACCGGGTTTTTCAAATCCAATATTTCCACGATGGTCGGCCAGCTCTATGGGCTTCATGATCCCCGCCGCGACAGCGGCTTTACCATTTACTACATGGGGATCAATCTCGGAGCGCTCATCGGCCCGCTCATCTGCGGCTATCTGGCGCACAGCAGCCGCTTCGGGTGGGCCTACGGTTTCGGGGCGGCCGGGGTCGGTATGCTGGCCGGGCTTGCGATTTATCTCGGCGGCAGAAAACGGTTTCTAGGAGACGTCGGTATAACGAACGCGCCACGCACGCCGGATGCTCAAGCACGTCTTCCGTTAAACCGCGAGGAAAAAGAGCGGATCGGGGCGATGCTGGTGCTGGCGTTCTTCGTAATGTTCTTTTGGCTGGCGTTCGAGCAAGCCGGTTCCTCCATGACGGTGTTTGCCGAGCGAAGCACCGATCGCACCACGCCGGGGTGGTTACACTGGTTGCTGGCCGAGGAGCAATTTCCAGCGGCCTGGTTTCAAGCGGTCAACCCCGCCTTCATTCTGTTGCTCGCGCCCCTTTTTTCTATGCTCTGGCTACGCCTCGGATCCGCCGGTTTGGAGCCGCGAACTCCGGTAAAAATGGCATCGGGATTGATCCTCCTCGGGAGCGGATTCCTGGTCTTGGTGTTCGCCGCGGCGCAGAGCGATCGCGGTACGCCTGTTAGCCCGCTGTGGTTGGGGGCTGCCTATCTTTTACATACCTGCGGCGAGTTATGCCTCTCCCCCGTCGGCCTCGCCCTCGTCACTCGCATCGCACCGCTCAAGTATGCCTCGACGTTGATGGGAGTGTGGTTTTTGGCCGCCTTCGCAGCCAATCTCGCGGCCGGCTATTTCGCGGGCATGCTCGATGCCTTTCGCGAGGGCCGCGTCGCGACGATCCTAGGCGGCCAAGCGGACTTTTTCCTGATCCTGGTCGTAACCTCCTGTGCCGCCGGAATTCTTCTGTGGCTGATCGCTCCCTGGCTTAACCGGCTCATGCACGGCCGCGATCAGCGTAACGCATCCGCGCCGCCGGCCTAAGCCATCTCGCATTTTGTGAATTCGTCACAGAACTTTTGTGACTAATTACCGCGATTTGTACGCGCATCATTCGGTATTCTACGAACCGATTCGTTATCCACTCAACCGCGGGTAATGCGATTGCCTCCTCCCCCGCCGCGACATGCGGCTCTTTCGGCACAGGGATGTGCCACTTTTTTCGAGCGATTCCCCTACCCCGCCGTCCGCGTGTAATCCCTATGGTGCTGACCAGATCTTTAATGCATACTGCGGCGAGCTTCGCATGAATCGATAGCCGTTATCGGATCGACCTTGGTTTCGCCACCTTCAATCGCAATGAGCAATCTGCATGAAAAAATCCGCGGCAGCCCATGGCTCGCCGCTCTGCTCCTAGTCCCGGCCTTTGCGATCACGATCCTCTTCGCGGGTTTTTTCTTTGCACTTTTTGTTAGCGCTTTTTTAGTGCTGGGGGCGATCCTCGGAATGCGCTTTTGGTGGATCAAACGCCGCATGAAAAAATCCGCCGGCCCAGAGATCATCGATGGCGAATTCATCGTCGTCGATAAACGGATCACCATTATCAAGCAAGAGCACGCCCGCGATCGTGGCGCCGGGGATGACTGAAACTAAGACGCGGGCCAGTCGTTAATCGGCACGATCGATCACAAAGCCGCCGAAGCGCACCAGTGCCCGCAGCCCGAGCAAGGCGGGAACCGGATGGGTGAGCAGATAGGTCGGCAGGGTCTCTAGGTAACGCCGATACCGCCCTTTATCGACAAAACGTTCGCGAAAACGCGATCCCGCCAGCGCCTCGGCGATTTGCGGCAAGATCCCGCCCGCCAAGTAAATCCCACCCCGAGCGGCCAAGGTCAGGGCGAGATCGCCCGTCACGGTGCCGAGAAAGCAGAAGAACATGTCCACGGCTTGCGCGGCATAGCGGTCCTCTCCGAGTAGGGCTGTACCCGTGATCTCGGCCGGGGTTCGATCCGAGGCCACATCACCGGCGAGCGCCGCCAGACTTTGATAGATCGCCACCAACCCGGGTCCGGACACGGCGCGCTCCGCGGACACGTGCCCAAAGCGGGCCCGCAGACGCCCGAGCACAGCCGCTTCGGCGTCGTTCATCGGCGCCAAGGTAACGTGCCCGCCTTCGCTTGCAAGCGGGACCCACCCCGAGCGGTAGGGGATAAGCCCGGACACCCCGAGGCCGGTGCCCGGCCCGATCACGCCCAGAGGCGCGTTCGCTTGCGGTTCCCCCGCGCCGATCTGATGTCGATGCGAAGCTTCGAGCCGCGGCAACGCATGGGCAACGGCGGTAAAGTCATTGATCACCTCGATGCGCTCCCAGCCGAGGGCCTCCTTGATCCCCTGGATAGAAAAGGACCAACCGCGATTGACCATGCCCACGCGATCCCCCACGATAGGCGCGGCGACCGCCAGCGCACCGGCACGGATAGGCGGCTGTGTCCCCTCCTCCTCCAGGTAGCTATGCAGCGCCGAGGCCAGGTCCGGCAGCGCATCATTCGATAGGACCCGGATCGCCGTGATTTCGTCGCGGTCGTCGAGAATGCCGATCCGGGTCCGTGTTCCACCGATATCAGCCAGCAGCCACGGGCGCGCGGTGTTCATACTTTCCAAGTTTTTTCTAATATTAAGTTCGGGGCGGGAGTAAAAGCTGCTCGCTAAAACGGGCCGCTGGCTATGCACTACGGGCCGCATCCTCTAAGACCTGAATAAATCGCGCGGCGAGCCTGTCTATATCAAAATCCTCCGTAGCCAGTCGCTGGGCAGCCAACTCGGCCCTGCCGACCGCTTCAGAGTCCATCACAAACGCGACCAACATCGCTGCGGCCTTCGCGGGGTCATCGGGCGGAACCACGATGCCGGCACCGGAACTCCGCAAAAGATCCGCCTGCCAGCCGGAGTAATTTATCATGATCGGTTTACCCGCGGCCAGCGCATCGAAAAACTTGTTTGCTGCGTTGTTCCACATCTCGGGCAGGTCGATGAATAAGGACGTCGCGACGTCGGACCCGGCGAGAACGAGGGGCATTCTGTGTTTTGCGACGGGAGGACACACGAAAACCGTCTTGTTCAACAACCCCATTTGCTCGGCTTCGTTTTCAATGAAACCGCGTTCTGCCCCATCGCCCACAATCAAGAACTTGACATGGGGTGCGACGGCCGCCGTGTGGCCTGCAACCCTCACTAGATAGGAGACGCCGTTAATGCGGCCACACGTCCCGCCGTAGAGAACCAGGCGGTCAGAATCGGCGAACCATAGCCCCGGAAACACATCGCGGATCCCGCCGCGCACGTTCTGAAACCGCGCCCGGTCGCAACCGTTGGGCACGATCGCGAGGCGCCTACGGGGATATCCCGCCCTGATAACCCCCTCGGCCATGCCCGGAGATAAGGCGATAACCCTCGCGGCGTGGCGATAGGCCATGCGCTCGAGCCACTTCGCAAGGACAATCAGCACGGGATTTCGCAGCTCTCCGATCGCCATCGGAAGCTCCGGCCACAAGTCCCGAACCTCGAATACCATGGGCCTCCCAAGCCTCCAGGCCGCGTAGATCCCGGGGAGAGCGATGGTCAAAGGGGTGCTGGTCGCGAATACCAGGTCGCCCCGGATGGAGGCGGCGACCCGGGCGCTTTTGACGGCGAACTCCGCAAAAGCCCTGATCCGCTGCCGGAACCCCAGGTGATTGGAATACCTGATAGGGATCCAGTGGATATGGACACCATCCACGCGCGCTTGCCACACGCCTCGACGGGGTGCGGGATCCCGAAATGCCGTTACCACATGAACCTCATGTCCGGCCTGAACCAAGCGCACGGCCATCATGTAGGACCGTGTCCCCCCCGCCATCTCAGGCGTATTGAAATACTGGTGTAGGTAGACGACCTTCATCGAACCGGCGCCATGTCCCCCGATGGCCGCATGCGAATGTCCGGTGTCGATCACGACGTGAGTATCTGCTCGTAGAAAGCCAGTAGCTTCTCGGCCTCGGACTCCCAGCTATATCGACTGCGTATCAGCGCCCGTGCCTCGCGGCCGATCGCTTCCGCTTGAACCTTGTCCGTCATGAGATCGACCAGCGCATCCGCGATAGCCTCTGGCGCGCTGGGATCAACGAACACGCAGCACCCGTTCATCAGCCGGCGCCAGAGCGGGAAATCGGAGGCAATCGCTGGCACTCCCGCAGCCCCATACTCAAAGAGCTTGACTGGATAGGATTCCAAATAACCTTCGGTCGGCAGCAGAGTCACGAGCCCGACGAGCGCTTGCCCCAATAGCTCTCCCACCTGCCGCCTGTCCTGCCAGCCGATGTACTCTACGATGTTCCGGTTGGCGTAGGCCTCGAAGATCTCGCGGTCCTTCGCCGACACAAACCGCCCGGCGAGTATGAGACGGAAGTCGCCGCCTAGGCGTTCCGACGCCCGATCGGCCGCTTGCAGCATGCACCGCAGGCCGCGTTCCTCGGTGATCGTACCCACATAGATGGCGATGTTCTTGCGTTCGTTGATGGGCGCCGAAAGCGGACACATCAGTTCTTCCCGCACAGGAAAATTCTGTACAACCACGATCCGGCCGCCACGGTATTTGCCGCCGATCTCGGGGGTCGCCGCCACGATGCCGTCGAAAAACCTCGACACCAGCGCATCAAAGAGCTGTGCGATCCAGACCCAGAGCCGCACCAACCGCCGGTGGATCCATGGTTTGATGCGGACCTGCTTTGGCAGATCCTCATGGATATCGAAGACCACACGTTTGCCGAGCAACCGGAGCAGGATCCCGCCGGGCAGCAACTCCGGATCGTGAAGATGATAGAGATCGGCGTTAGCACGTAGGGCCATGCCGATAGCCTGGTACTGGGACACGATCATCCGGTGCAGCCGCCCCCCCTTTGCGGGGAGCAGCTGGATTTCCCGGGCGATCCCGGAAGACACGGCTTCCGGGCTGCCTCTTGCGATGAGGACCAGCGAGTATTTTCCGGCTCCGCTTACTGCCGCCGCTTCCCGATGAAAGACCCTCGTATCACCCAACGGATGTACAGTCGTGATATGGCAGATGCTCCTGCGGCTATCCAAGTCCCTGTGCCTCTCTCTTGACAAGAATGTTCCCATAGAATTCCACGAGTTTCCGCCCATTAAACAACGACAGGTTGGGCGAAGTATTTCACAACAGCATCGCCGCGTATAATACGCTCTTGACGAACAGGCGAAACCACTCGGCGGCCATGATCCCAAACCGCGTTGCATTTTTACTCATCTTCCTGCTCTGCGGAGGGTCGCTCGGGTTTGGGATTTATCTTGAGATCGTTCAAGGACTCGAACCTTGTCCCTTGTGCATGATTCAACGGCTGTTCTTCGTTGGCGCGGGTCTCTTGGGGCTCCTCGCCGCCGTGCACGATCCGGCCCGAACCGCCAGCCGCGTCTACAGCGCTTTCATCGGCTTATCCGCACTCGCTGGAGGCGGCGTCGCCGGGCGGCAGGTGTGGTTACAGCACTTGCCGCCAGATCAGGTACCGCAATGCGGCCCGGGCTTCGACTATTTGATGGATACCTACCCCATGCTCGAAGCCCTCGCCAAGATCCTGCGCGGCAGCGGGGAATGCGCGGAGATCGGGTGGAGCTTCTTGAGTCTCTCGATCGCGGAGTGGGCGCTCGGGTTATTTATCGTGGTGCTCGGGCTTTGCATCGTTCAGATCGCGCGGCCCCCGGCGATAGGCGGCTAAGCTCGCACCTATTCACCGCTTTGCAAAAGTAATCCGCGCGCGCGCGCGACCTCGAACACCCGCAGGAATACAATCGCCGCCAATACGATATAGAGGACATTCAATTCCGCCGCGGCGGCGAATCGATCGACATCGAAGCGCTGCTCGAACATCACCGTCCGCATCCCCTCGAACACATGGCTACTGGGCAAACACCACGCCACCGGTTGCAGCCAGGCGGGTAAGGTGGCGATCGGGTAATAGATCCCGCTGATCGGGGCGATGGCAAAAATCGAGGCCCAGGCGAGCGATTCCACACCCAAGCCGAAACGCAGCAAGAGCGCGCAGATCACAAGTCCGATGGCCCAGCCGAAAATCAGCAAGTTGGCGAAAAACGCGATGAGCGGCATACCCATCGCAAAAATGGAGTACTGATAGAGCGGGATCGCGAGCAGCGCCGCCGTTCCCACCCCGATAAAGGTACGCACGAGGCTGATGCTGATCAACGCCAGCACCAGCTCGTAAGGACGCAGCGGACTCGCGAACAGCTGACCGAGGTTGCGTGCGAACATCTCCTCCATGAACACGACCGAAACCCCGAGCTGCGCCCGAAACAGCACGTCCCAGAGCAGCACGGCCGCAATCAAGACCCCGGCGGCCTCGGCCACCCAGGAACTATTGGTGGCGAAAAATTGCGTGACCAGCCCCCACATGATCATCTGCACGGTGGGCCAATACGCTTGTTCGAGGATCCGCGGCCACGATCCGCGCAGAAGATACAGGTAACGCAGTATCATTGCCGCGATGCGGCGCGCCGAGAAGACCTGCTCCGTAACCGCGATCATCGCACGCTGCACCGTGCCTGCCTGTCCCCGGGATCGCCGTTGCGGACGATGTGTAAGAAGACCTCTTCCATCGTCGTGCGGCCATACTTTGCGATCAGATGCATAGGCTTCCCGCGATCGACGATCTCCCCCGATCGCATGATCAGGACCTGGGTGCAGACCCGCTCGACCTCCGTCATGTTGTGCGAGGCCAGAAGGATGGTCGCGCCGGTGCTGCGTTGGTAGTGAACTAAATACTGGCGGATGCGATCGGCGCTGTCCGGATCGAGGGAAGCCGTGGGCTCATCGAGTAACACCAGCTCGGGTCTATTCAGCAGGGCCTTGGCCAGCACCACGCGGGTCTTCTGGCCGGCCGACAACGTCCGGTACTCACGCCGCATCAAACCCTCGATGTCGAGGTCCCGCCCAAGCTCCGTGACGCGCGTTTGAATATCGCGCACCCCGTAGAGACGTGCGTACACATCGAGGTTTTCAGCGACGGTCAGCCGTTGCGGTAGATCGACGTAAGGCGAGGAAAAGTTCATGCGCGCCAATACGCTATAACGATCGGTCCGCAGATCCCTCCCCAAGACGCGGATCACGCCCGCCGTCGGGGTGACCAAGCCGAGGAGCATGGCAAGCGTCGTCGTCTTACCCGCCCCGTTCGCGCCGAGTAGCGCACAGATGGATCCACGCTCGATGCTGAAGCTGATATTCTCCACGGCCACGAGGGCGCCAAACCGTTTCGACAGGCCCTCGACCGCTACCGCCGGATCCGGCATGCGGCTCTCGGGCTATGCCGGCGGGACGCGCCCGGACATGGAGCGCATGAGCTTCCCCAGCCCGCCTTTTTTTGAGACCTGCTTCATCGCGCGTTGCATCTGGGTAAATTGCTTCAACAGGCGGTTCACGTCCTGGATCTGGGTGCCGGACCCGGCGGCGATCCGGCGTTTATGCGAGGCCTTGATGTTGTCGGGATAGCGGCGTTCTTTGGGCGTCATCGAATTGATGATGGCCTCGGTCTTACCCAGCTCTTTGTCATTGACTTGGTCCATCATGTGTTGGGGGGCATCCGATAGTCCCGGTAAGCGGCTTATCAGGCTTCCCAAGCCGCCCATCCCCCGCATCTGCCGGATCTGATCGCGAAAATCCCGGAGATCGAATCCCTGGCCTTTGTGCAGTTTCTCGGCCAGGTCCATGGCCTGCTCACGATCGATCTTCCGTTCCACCTCTTCGATAAGCCCGAGCACATCGCCCATGCCCAGGATGCGCGCGGCCACGCGATCCGGATAAAATGGCTCGAGTGCCGTGCTCTTCTCGCCGGCGCCTACGAATTTAACCGGCTTGCCCGTGACATGGCGCACCGAGAGCGCCGCCCCTCCACGCGCATCACCGTCGGTCTTGGTAAGAATGACTCCGGTCAAGGGCAAAGCGGCATCGAAGGCCTGCGCCGCATTGACCGCGTCTTGGCCCATCATGCTATCGACGACAAACAAGGTCTCGGCCGAATCCAACACCCGGTGGAGGCGCGTGATCTCATCCATCATCTCCGCGTCGATGTGCAATCGTCCCGCGGTATCGACGATGAGCACATCGTGAAATCGCCTTTTCGCATGCGAGAGCGCTTCGGAGGCGATCGCGGCGGGATCTTGCGCCGGGTCGGCCGGGTAGCATTCGACAGCGATTTCGCTTGCCAACACGCTCAACTGATCGATGGCCGCCGGTCGATGCACATCGCAGCTCACCACGAGCACCGATTTTTTCTCGCGCTCCGTCAGGTACCGGGCCAATTTCGCGACTGACGTGGTTTTGCCCGACCCCTGCAAGCCGACCATCAACACAACAGCCGGCGGCGGCCGGTTCAGATCGAGGCCTTCGCATTGTTCGCCCATCAATGCCGTCAATTCGTTGCGGACGACGCGAATGAATGCCTGTCCGGGGGTGAGGCTGGCGACAACCTCCTCGCCCACCGCGCGCGTCCGCACATGCTCGACGAACCAACGCACCACGGGCAAGGCTACATCGGCTTCGAGCAAGGCCATGCGCAGCTCTCGCAAGGTCGATTGGATATTCTCGTCCGTCAGGCGGCCTTGCCCGCGCAGTTCCTTGACAATGCGCGTTAGGCGTTGGGAGAGATTGTCAAACATAGCGGCGCGATCCAGGGTTTGCTAGGAGCCGAATCCTGCCCGCTCGCCGGACAGCGCGAGGAGCAGGACGTGCGTCGAGGCCTTCCACACGGGATAGAGGGCCAGCGTTCGCGTGAAACCGGTCAGCCGATCCGGATGGAGCGCCAGATAGACCGGGCTTCCCGGAAAGACGCCGTTCATGCTCTGCAGCGACTCGTCCACGCGCCGGTCGTCCCGGATGCCGCGGATGAGGTGGCGGCGCGCGTAGTAGACCGGAACCATCGACTTCTCGGGCGTGAGGACGACTGCGGAAGGTTCCGTGGCTTCCTGGATCTCCCGCGCGTACTCGAGGAGCCCCGTCCGGGCCGACCCAGCCTGGATCGCGGTCTGCCACGCGAGCCCCGCCGCGATCAGCAGCACCGTGGGGACAGCGAGCAGAGGGACCCAGCGCATCGCGTTTAACGTGGGATCCTTCGCCCGAGTGAAGAACGCGGCCGCCGCCGAGAGACCGACACCGAGCGTGGCGGCTGCCGCCGGCACCGCGAGCAGCATCTCATATCCATGGTAGTAGGCATGGTGCGACATCAGTACCTCCCACAGAAGCCACGGCACCAGCAAGCCCCCGAGCAGGAGCCGGAGCTTTGAAACACCTGCCCGTTCCGCGACGATGGCCCCGATCAGCACGCCGACGAGCGCCACCAAGGGGATCTCACCAAGGGCGAGAGCGCGGCGCACCAACCTGGCGGCGACCATCGGTAGCGAGGGCTCGTGTCCGTAGGTCACGAGGTTCACTAAGGTGTGGACCGGTACGTGATTCTGCGACGCGTAGCCGAGCCCGCTCCGGAACATCACGGTGCGCCACAGGTCCTCGAACAGGAACGGATACGCCTGCGCCGAGTTGGCGACGACGGCTCCTGCGACCATCGCGCCGATCGCCCCGTAGAGGAACGCGAGCCGGCGCCCGTTGCGGCTTCCCACCCAGAACGAGGCGAGCCACAGCCCGGCCGTGCCGAGCAAGGGCTCCCACGAGGAGAGCACCGCCAGCGCCATCGCGGCCGCTCCGAACGTGGCCCATCCCCGGCCGAGACGCTCGCCTTCGGTGGCGCGGACGAAGCCGAGCACCGCGAGCGTCAGGAACAACGTGGCGAGCGGCAGGTGGGAGACCGTGTTCCCGGAAGCGATGAAGACCGGGGTGACGAGGACCCCGAAAGCGGCGAGAAGGCCCGCGCGCGGTCCAGCGCACGCCCGAACAAGTGCCGAGAGCGCGACGCAGCTAGCCGCCGCGATCACCAGCATCACGCCGCGGGCCACTGCTTCGGATTCTTCAAACGCGCGAAACGCGCCGCTCAGCAGGATCGGGAAGAGCGGCGGCCAGTGCGTGTAGGCGTCGGGCTCGTTCCCGAGCGGCGGGTTGTTCTGGATCGGGATCATGCGGAGCGGAAGCACCCCCCGCTCGACGAACGCGCGGGCCATCGTGCCGAAATGGGCGCTCACCCAGGAGTGCGACTCACCGTCGAACGGACGGCGCGCGATCACGTGATTCGCCGCCACGGTGAGCAGTGCGGCGACCGCGAGCCACGCCGCGGGTGTAGAGGCGAGCACCCGCGCGCCGAGCCCGGTGCGCCGCCCGAGCGCGGATACGGCGGTGCCGGCGGCCGGGGGCGCGCCCGTTTCTCCCGGATCCGCTCCGGCCGGAGCGCGTTGTTTCGTCACCGCGCGCTTCCGATGGGAGGAGCGGTCGGGCGCGTGTGCTCGTGGAGCTGCGGGATGTCCCAGAACAGGAGCGCCAACATGAGCAGCGTGCAGGCGATCACGACCGCCATGAGGGCCGGCTCGCGATAGAGTTTTTCGGGGTGCTGGGCGGCGCTGTTCTCCTTGAAGGCCACCGAGAGATAGGAGGACATGACGAGCGCAACGAGCGGGAAGGACAGCATCAGCTCGAGCCGGTAGCGCATGATGAACGCGCCGAAGAACAGCATTGCCGCCGAGCCATAGAAGACGATCGAGACCAGGAACTGGTGCTCGTCCAGGTTCGCGAGCGATCGCCGGTAGCGAGCGAGCCGCTCGCGGTCGGCGAAGGCGCGGATCTCGGCGAAGCGCTTCAAGGCCATGAAGTACGACCCGATCATCCAGTAGGAGAGGATCAGCGACGCGGGCGCGAAGCCGGCGGTGGTGGCGATGCACCAGCCGGCGACCAGCCGTATGGGGTTGTTGACCGCCTCGGAGCTCACATCGAGGTAGGGCTGGTCTTTGATGCGGATCGGCGGGATGTTGTAAAGGCAACCCATTACGAGAAGGCTCGCCATCGTGATCGTGAACGCGATGGACACCTGCGCCGCGAGAGCCAGGCCAAGCGCCCCGAGCACGATCCATTGCAGATAAGCCAGCGGGACGTGTACCTGGCCCGAGGGGACCGGCCGCGCGGCTTTGATCGGATGGTGGCGGTCGAAGGGCGCGTCCATGAGCTCGTTGATCACGTAGTTGCTCGACGCCACGATGCACACCGAGATCAGCCCGACCGCGATCCGAAAGAGCAGGTCGGGGGCCACGTGCTCGGGGTCGATAGCGATGGCCGCCACGATCCCCGGGATCACGAACACGTTCTTGAACCAGTGGTCGACCCGCATGATGCGGAGATGGCCGAGGAGCGTGGGAAAACCAGACGCGACGGCGCTGGGCTCGGCTGATGCGCTCGTGCCTGCCACCGCGTTCGCGCCGGCTTCGGCGTTGCTAACTGCATCTACCGGAGGAGCGAGCCGTCCTTCAGCCATGCGAAGTCCCAAGGTAGAGAACGTACGAGTCGTGCAGGTCGAGCGGGATCACCCGCGAGTAGAGCCACCGGAGCGCCGACGATCGGGCGGCCCTGGGATTTAGCCATCCGAGCGGCAGGTACACCGAGAGCCGCTCCGCTAAGTACGCCACCGGGAAGAACCACTTCGCGCGATGGCGCTCGAGGATGACGAGACCGCTGTTCTCGACGAGGCGCTCGAGCGAACGTGCGCTGAAGTAGCCTACGTGCGCGAGCCGGAAATGCCACCAGCGCCGCCCCAACAGCCGGGCGGCGATGCTTCCCGCGTCCGGCGTCACGAGCACCAGGACCCCGCCGGGCGACAGGAGCGCAGCCGCTTGGCGAAGCAACGCCACAGGATCCGAGACATGCTCGATCACGTCGACCAAGAGAACCACATCGAAGCGACGACTCGAAAGCTCAGGGTGGGGGAGGACCCCCAAGATCAAGGGAGCATCGTTCATGCGGCGGCCGAGCTCCACCAGCTTGCGGCTTGGCTCGATCCCCACCGCGTCCAGACTACGGCGCCTCGCCTCCGCCACCAGGAGACCGGTTCCCGCGCCCACGTCGAGGAGCGTGCGCGCGCCCGGCTTGAGGGCCAGCGTGGACGAGAGCAGCCAGCGCATCTGGCGCAGCCGGGTATCCTGGGTCTCCTCGTACTCGGGATCGTCGAGCGCTTCGTAGAACGCCGTGAGGTCGCGAACCTCCTCGTCGTCGGAGAAAATGAAGCCGCAATCGCGGCAGCGTGCCAGCGAGAGTGTCGTCCCGTAGCGATGGTCGGTGATCCGGAAGTCCGCGGGCTCGAGCCGCCGCTCGATGTTGCGGTCCTTCCAGTGGACGACATTTCGGGACCCGCAGATCCAGCAGGCGCGCGGTGTTTCCAGAGCGCTACGGCCGGCGACGACATGCCACAGCTCCTCAAAGCCGGAAACGCGCGACCACGCGCCGGGCGCCGGAGGTACCGCCGAACCGATGATAGCGCAGGCGACGCCGGCATTCGCAGCGGTCGGCGCGTCGAGGTCGACGCGATCGCCCACGTACAGGGCCTGATCCTCGCTGACGCCGAGGCGCTCGAGCGCCACCTGAAGGCCGCGCGGATCGGGCTTGAAACGCTGAACGTTGGGATCCTGTGCACACACGAGGAAGTGGAAAAAACGGCGGATCCCCATCGCCTCCAGCTTCGCCTCGGCCGGATAGTCGGAGAGCACCGCGAGCCGAAGGCCACGCTCGACTGCGGCCGATAGGAACCGCAACAACCCGGGATGCATGCAGCGCGGGAGCAATGCCAAAGGCTCGCGCTCCATCCAGCGGGTCACGTGGGAAGCAACGATCGCGGGCTCGGCACGGCACCGTTGGGCGGCCAGGGTCACCTGGCGCTCCGCCAGATCGCCATCACCGGGAGGGAGACGGCGTAGCATCTCCTGGGCGCGGCGATAGGAAGAGAGGATCCGTGCGACGCGCATTCCCTCGAAAGGGCGCCAGGAGTAAGAGCCGAGAAGCCGGAGCGTCATCAAGGCGCGGAGCGCCGTCGTCCGGTAGAGTGTGCCGTCCAAGTCCAGGATAATGGCCTCGAGCCGGGCCGTCGACGGGGCCAGGGATGGCAGCAAGCCAGCTTCGCGCTGCGCTCGCCACTTAGAAAGGTGAGACGAGTAAAGACCTTCCCGCCGCAGCAAGGCGCCTACCTGTCCGGGCTCTGCGGAGCGACTAAGCTCCTGCAGGATCCGCAGCTTGTACTTGGCATTGAATTGTCGGCGTTCAGCATTCTTACTGACCTCCAGAACCGGTGCTGTCCTGGCCTCCGGAAGGTGAGACACCCGTGGCGCACCAGAAGCAGGTATTAGAATATGGCTTTTTGGACTTCTGAAAGTTGATCTGTTCTCATCGAAAAATCCTCTGCCGTCTACATTAAATTTCTCTGGGCAGGTGTCTCAACTTATATTGGCACAGAGCGATCATACTAACATAATCCCTTGAACAGGCCGCGAATCGCTTTGTGTCATCATGCCCACGAGCCCTCGGATCCGCCGCCACGCGTCCGGCGCGTTGAAACAGGCCCAGCGATCTATTCGCATGATAATCCGAAGTGAAGACGCAAATCTTGCTACCCTCATATTTGGGAAACCCCGCCTGGCGCAAGGTCAAGAGGCCGAAAATGGCGTTAACTACCCGTGTCGAGCGAGTCTTCTTCAAGCAACACGCATGGCACGTCCCATTGGCCGTCTTGATCTAAACAGCTCTTCATTTGTTTGGCCTCGGTCGTAAGCGAATTTTTGCCGCCTCCAGATAGCACGACCGCATTGGGCCTCTTACCCGGACTCAGATTCTTCACAAACTCGACCATCGCCTGAAACCGTTCGGTTTGCTGAGCAGGGTCAGAGCATCCAAGTACGAAGATGACGTTAGGCTACGTGTAGGCCTGCTGATCACCAACCGTCCCATCGCCGGAGCTATCGCCACCAATGCGAAGAACCAAGGTCGATATGGCGCAGTACCAGTTTTCCCTTTGATGGCTTGTCGGACGGAGTTGATGTATGTCTGGATCATGCTGCGGTTGACTCATCTGGCTAATGCACCAGCTCACCGTGAGCCGCCCATGCGTAAGCTTCGGTTTCAGTCAGAACCGCAACCGGGCGGCGATGCGGTGCAGCGCAAAGTTAGTCCATCCCTATGGTTCGGCAGCAGCCGGGAGCGCCGCAATGACGGAGCGCAATAGTGCATTGACCCTAGCGTTGCATAAATCTCGGTTGATGGCGATCTCACGCAGCTTTCAAAGCCGCCAGGTAATGCAACAACTCCTCCTGGACCGCTTGATTGGCTGACATACTGAGGGTGAGCTGTCCTTGCGGACGTATTAAACGGCCTGCGCGCTGGATGAGGCGACG
>JBOIDL010000002.1:0-58470 GCA_050740435.1 Gammaproteobacteria bacterium | reverse complement strand
AAGGCCATCAGCTCACCGCCGCCCTGTCCGCCATCCGCCAAACTAACCTCAAACGCCTCATCGGCACCCATCCCACTCCCGCATAATCTGCGCACGGCGCGAGAAAATCGAGAAGTAGTAGATCAGGTCCGGGTGGCCTCAGATTCGCGCATGTTTGTGGTGGGCCATACCAAACCGGAAAGAAATGCAACAAACGATGGGGTAATGGATTAGGGAAAGCGCCTCCCAGTTGGATATTTTGCCCATACCGTTCTTGAGCTATCGATCTTGCGCCGGTAACCCGTCGGTCTTCGGTACGGCGCTTCTGTATTAAGGGATTAGTCCCATTCGCCGCCGAGCTATATCCCGGTACTCTGATCGCTTGGGCGTAACTAGAAGTCTACTTACTACTCAATAAATTACAAGTTTTTGTTAGGGAAGCTCTGCATAAGTTACTGCGCAGCCCATCTGCTTTGTCGCGTGCTCCCTCGTCGCTCGCCTATCTATCTGATATGTCTCGCGACTCGCTCCGCGGCTTCGCGCATCTGGGCTTGCTCGCGACACTTTTGCAGAGCTTCCTTAGATTTATTCTCGCAAACCTCGGAATTTTGCATACTGTTCGTAATAAATGGTTTCCGAGCGGTCACGACTCTTATTCAAAACGAGTCCAATATTCTTTACAAATTCAATTTGTTTTAGCCCGGTAAGGAGCTCTTTCTCCGTTGTCTTCTCCTCGTGCACTACAACAACCACCTGCCCCATATGTCGCGCGAGTGCACTCGATTCGGTAGCCGCGAGTAGCGGCGGGCTATCAAATACAAAAACCCAATCAGCAAACTGCCGGGCCATCATTCTTAATAAACTGGTCATTCGTTGACTTGAAAATAGTTCAGCGACATTCGGGATTTCTGTACCCGCGGGGATGGCGTGCAGTCCTTTAATACTTGTTCCCACTAGAGCATCGAGCAGTGTGCGGTTGGGAGAGGTAAGTAGATCCGTCAAGCCTAGCTCTGCCTCTATCCCTAGAACTTTAGCTACACTGCCTTTCATAACATCGGTATCAACCAAAACGACTCTGCGGTCAACTTCCATCGCGAGGTTGATGGCAAGATTAACCGCTAAAAACGTCTTACCCTCGTCGGTTCTTGAACTTGTAATCATGATCAGGTTTTTGCCATGATCATAATCCAACACCTTCATCGTCTCAATCGACCCACTCAACAATCGACTCTTTATATGACGTAACTCTATAGCGATGCGGCTGCTTGGCTCATCGGGCGTTATCATACCCATCTGCTTGAGCCTATTAAAATCCAAGCTAGCTTGCTGTGTTGCGGTGAAGTGCGGCGAAAGATACGCCTCTCCCACCGGCGGTTGGTCGGCGGCGCGAAGAAAAGCTGCATCTTGATCTACCGCATCTAACGCGGGTTCTTTGAAGAACTCAGAAACGGCTTTTTCGATTAGATTCATAAGCTCATCCGCTTACCTTAGACAGCCAGGCATTCCCTAACCGAGCATTGATATTCCGAGAAACTCTCATCCGCCAAAACCATATCCCGCTAAATTTATAAGCATATCAACCTTTAGCAAGTACATGCCATTGAGAGTCACGTAAAGCACCAGCAACACACCAATACCGAAAAAGAAAGAAACGTCTACAAACGGCTTGTACGATTTAAGGTCACCGGTTCCGGCATTGTAAGATACGGTACCGAGTACAGGTAGGTCTATTAGTTTTTCCAACCCCCTACGTGTATATATCACCGGGTTACTGAGCGCGAGGACCAGCGCCAACGCCACCCCGGATGCCACCGCGATTGCAAACACCGCAGCATTGAAAACCAATCGACGGGGCCCGATCGGAGTCGCCGGTAATCGAGGCCATTCCAAGACCTTCACCTTCCCGTTTGCCGCCTTATCAGATAGCGTCGCGATCTCTAGCCCTTCGGCGAGCGTTTGGTATTTGTCCCGCTGCACGGTATAGTCTCGATTCAAATTTGCTAATTCCGCTTCGACCTTAGGTATAGCGACTATGTTTTGCTCCAAGGCATCACGGCGACGCTTATGCTCTGCAACACGCGCTCGTAACGCGGCGGCGTTCGCCTCGGCCTTACTGAGCTGCAGCTTTAAGCCTTGGTAGGCCGGGTTATAATCGAGAGAGTTTAGGTTTCGTTCGCCGGTGGAAGCTATATTTCTTGCCTTACTAGAGGTTTTTGCGACCAATTCGTCCAGTAACTTTTTGGCGGCGATCACGTCGGGGTGTTTATCCGTAAACTTCAGTTGCAATTCAGTAAGTTTTGTCTGCTGCGCCTTTACTTGCTCAAAAACAGGATTCTGAACACCGCCCGCCTCCAGTGCTTTAAAACTATTCAGTTGAGCCCTAATAGAACCTGCGCTAACTTCTGCCTCATTTAGTTCAAGCACGGCATTTCTATATAGATTCATTCCTTCTTCCAGTCTGCCATAGTAGCTTCGCCCATTATCAGGCATCAAACCAATATTCTTTTGTTTAAATTCTTTGAGCCTTTGTTCCGCTTCCTGCAGTTTGGTCTCGTTTTCTTTAAGCTGTTTTCTAATAAATCGCTGCGCTGTTTCCGAATCATTTTTCCTCGCGTTGGTAAGCGTTTCCATAAACATTTGGACCGTAGTCCGCACAATAGAACGCGCTACCCGCGGATCCGCGTGCTGGTACGCGATGTTATAAACACCCTGTTGATCAGCAGGCGAATTTATCTCAAATGAGGCTTCTATTTTATTAATCACCGAATCGAATTTCGACAGCGATACTTTTGTCTTATCGATACCCGCTACTGCCGCCAGCTTCTCCAAATTCGGCCTAACGAATAACGCGTGCCGTATCATGATTGCCATTTCATCGGCTGCAGCGCTTTGAAGGGCAAGATCCTTAAGCAAAGGCTGCAATAGTGATGTCTTTTCGACATAGAGCACAGCTATCGATTGGTACTTGTTTGGAACTATCGCCACACCAACCCATCCGATTAGACACACAACGAATGCGCAGATCAAAGCCATCCAACGATGGCGCCATACCATCCGTAGATAGATCTTCGCATCTTCCAACATTTCGTCCATGGTTATTCGTCCAACCTATACCGCAACAAACCTGTCAGAACTATAGTTAAAACCAAGCTTCAGGAATGATTAGGACATCGCCGGGGTGCACTTTGACATTGGCGCTCATGTCCCCCGTCTGTACAAGGTCTTCCAATCTGACTATCGTTTCGACCTCTTTGCCATTGACCGTCCTAACGAGTTTGGCGCTATTTCCGTCGGCGAAGGGCGTAAGGCCCTGAACGAGGATCATGACGTCTAATAAGGTCATATTATTCCGATAGGCTAACGCCTTGGGCTTGACTGCTTCACCGACCACCCTGATCTGTTCGGCGTATTGACCTATAAAACTAACGACTGTTACGGTCACGATGGGATCGCGAATAAAGTCCGCAATCGCCTTCTTAATACTCTGAGCGAGTTCATTGGATGTCTTCCCACTGGCGACGATGTCCCCTCCAAGGGGCACGGCGATTTTGCCATCCGGCCGCACTGGAATGCCCTTGACCGAGACTTCAGGGTTTTGCCACACAAAGATGTTTAACTCGTCACCCGGACCGATCAGATACTCATAGTTCCGTTTCTCTGAATCATTTAACGTGACCGCGGATTTCTCAGAAAAAAAACTACAGGATGTAATAAGGAGCGCACACACAGACGCAACCAAACAAACGAATAATTTTTGAAGTAATCGAACGTACTCTTCGAATGATGAACCATCAGAACGTTTTGTATTAATCGCGGCGTGGTGTTTTTTCGGCATGACGGCTTTGCTATTTCCGTGGTTAAACATAATCTGTCGAGAGTCCGTATCAGTATAGGATTTTAATGGATCGCTCGCCATAAACCTCGATTGCCGGGCAAGCTAATCACGAACAACACGGCTTAAATACATTCTCATTCAATTCTGTGCCTTCCCCTCCATAGGTAAGCAAACTAAGGGCCAGTCACATAACTCGATGCATTTCCGAGCGGTAAGAATATCGCGGCAGCAGTTCACCACATAACGGACCCAATTTGCCGTTTAGAGAACCGGAGCCACCTCAAATTATCACAGCATTCCGGGGTTTCACAACGAATGTTGACGGTTTTATTGGCGCTAGCCCGCTCTTTGCCGCGCGGCGTAGTGAAAAGCCGGCTTTGATATCGATAACACTTGGCCGCTAAGAACGATTCGTCGTGAAATAACAACGCGACCACCCTACTAAAGTTTAAGCATCGGACGCGGATACATCACATGCTGCTCGAACTCGTGTTGTTTGCGAGAGGGGATCGACCGCAAAGAAGTAGAGAGCACTGAAAAAGGCAAACCATCTGAAAGGATGGGACGCAAAGCTACTGGCCTAATCCCCCAATTGTCGGGGGCATGGTCGCAGGGTTGCCAGGCGATAAAACAGTACCTCCTGTGTGTGCTGGGCGTTTCGCTAGGCGCATATCGGTAAACAAGGAGGTTACTAAATGTTCAGTATTACGTCACGCCTCAACTTCACCAGAACTTTAGGTTCAATGGTGATGTTGGGAATCATGTTATTTCTTTTTTCTACATATGTTTACGCTGGGCAAATCAAATTAGCCTGGGACGCCAGCACCTCCACGGGAGTGGCCGGCTATCAACTCCACTATGGTCCGGCGAGCGGTAACTACACGGGGGGTCCTCCGGTCGATGTCGGTAATCAAGTAGCTTATACGCTAACGGGCCTTCCGGATGGCCCTACCTACTTTGCCGTAAAGGCCTACAATAGTGGCAAGACGGTCTGGAGCGGATTCTCCAATGAGGTCAGCGCCACCATCGCCTCTACACCAACGGCTCCCACCGCGAATTTCAACGCCAACCCCACCTTGGGCCCGGCGCCTCTGATGGTCACTTTCACCGATGCCTCGACCGGCAACATCACCTCGTGGTCCTGGGACTTCGGCGATTGCAGCACTAACCCCAGCAATTGCACCAGCACCGCTACCTCAGGGACGAAAACCTATTCGACCCCTGGCACCTATACCATGCGCTTGACCGTCACCGGTTCCGGCGTTAGCAACACGGCGACGAAGATCATCTCGGCAACCGCCGCCGCACCGATGGCTAATTTCAGCGCTACGCCTACAATCGGTACGGCGCCCTTAGCAGTCAACTTTACCAATAGCTCCACCGGCAGTGCGACGCCGTACTCCTGGAACTTCGGCGATTGCAGTACTAACCCCAACAATTGCACCAGCACCTTAACCAATCCCTCGCATACCTACTCCACAGTCGGAACCTATACCGTGAGCCTGACCGCCACGGGCTCCGGCGGCACCAACCCCAGCACAAAGACCCTCACCTCCTACATCACGGTCTCCTCAAGCAACGGCGGTGGAAGTAACGGCGGGCTGGTCGGGGCCTACAACTTCGAGGAAGCGAGCGGCACGACTGTGGCCGATGCCTCCGGCAAGGATAACCACGGTACCATTAGCGGTGCTTCTCGTATCACCTCGGGACAGTTTGGCGGAGCTCTCTCCTTCGACGGGATTAATGATTGGGTCACGATCAATGATGCCGCTTCCCTCGATCTAACCAACGGCATGACGCTTGAAGCCTGGGTCTATCCCACCGTCAACATGACCCAATGGGCAACAGTGATCCTGAAGGAGCAGCCTGGCGGCGGCCTGTACGAGCTCTACGCCAACGGCGATCGGAGTCAACCGCTAACATCGGTTACCGTGGGCGGGCAGTATCAAGTGCTCTCCGCTGGTCCCTGGCTCTTGTCCAATCTCTGGACGCATCTCGCGGCGACTTTCGACGGTACCACCCAGCGCCTCTATGTCGATGGGGTGCAAGTGGCTCAGCGTCCGCAAACAGGACCAATCCAGGTGTCAAATAGTCCGCTGCGCCTAGGTGGCAATAGCGTCTGGGGCGAGTTCTTCAAGGGCCGTATCGACGAGGTTCGTATCTATAACCGTGCCTTGAGTGCCATGGAGATCCAAACCGATATGAGCACCTCGGTCGCGATCTCCTCGCCCCCGGTCACCTTGGTGGGAACCGAGACCGTTGGGTCGGTGACTGACTCTAACCCCCAGGGTAAGGCGAAGGCCTTCCGTACCACCGCGGCGACGACAGGATTGGTAACTAGTCTTTCGGTGTACGTGGATAGCGGTTCAACGGCCACCAAACTCGTTGCTGGTCTCTACACGGATAACAACGGCCACCCGGGCACCCGGCTTGCACGAGGCACACTGAGCTCACCGGGGAACGGAGGCTGGAAGAAAGTCTCCATGCCCCCGGTATCGATTAATGCCGGTAGCAAATACTGGATCGCGCTCCTGGGCGCCGGTGGCGTGCTCCAGTTCCGCGCTGCGGCCGGCGGCACCAGTCAACCTAGCGAGACGAGCGCGGAAACCACACTCACGACGCTGCCGAGCGCCTGGACGAGCGGTACAGTCTATAACTCGGGACCACTTTCAGCGTATGGGGCTGGATACCCTTAAGCCTGTTCAGCGTGCTTCATAATGTGACTATGTTGGTCCTTCAGTACTGCTGACTTAAGGAAAAAGCTATACCAAATTACAGGGCCGGGGAGCAGTACCCGGCCCTGCTTCTTTTCGCTGCGACCCTGAGGAATTCGACACTCCCCTCCACGCTGACTGCCGAAATAGCAAGAATGCTTCTTCACGTCCGCTTGATTTAGGTTCTGTACGGCAGCCTAAAAAACGCTCCTCCCCGCGAATTTGTGGCCGTTCTTGTGACGAACGGCACAGAATCAAAACGATTGTCACACGCTTGAAACAAACCTTGCGTTAAGGTGGCACCCCTCAAACGAAACAACTAAAACGCAAGGGGAGGAAGCCATGGTCTTTCGAGGCGTCATCTCATACCGTAGTTTTTTCGGGACTGCTGAATGGCTAGTCATACTGGGGGTTGTATTTTGTTTCTGCTCCTACTCCGCTTATGCCCGCGCCGGCCAAGTCAGCTTATCTTGGAATGCCAGCACTGGAGCGGCTGGCTATCAACTCTCCTATGGACCAAGCAGCGGTAACTACACGAGCAACGTCGATGTCGGCAATACGGCCAGCCACACGCTCACGGAACTGCAGGCCGGCAAGTACTACATCGCCGCCAAGGCATACAAGTACAATAGCGGCAATAGGAGGAGCTGGAGTGGATTCTCCAACGAGGCCATAGCAACCATCTCCACATCGCGCACCGCACCAACCGCGAGCTTTAGCGCGAATCGCACCTCCGGCGTGGCCCCCTTGACCGTCACCTTTACCGATAGCTCGACCGGCAACATCACCACCTGGTCGTGGGATTTCGGCGACGGCACGACCAGCACCGCCAAGAGCGCGGCGAAGACCTACACCAGCCCAGGCCGCTACACCGTTGGGTTGACCGTGACGGGCCCCGCCGGCAGCGACACCGCCACCAGGACTATCTCGGTGGGCACTTCAGCACCCGTGGCTGGTTTCACGGCCACACCCCTCTCCGGGACCGCCCCGTTGGCCGTGACCTTTACCGATGACTCGACCGGAACCGTAACCGGATATTCTTGGAGCTTAGGGGATGGGGGCACAAGCAGCGCGCCAAACCCCGAGTACACCTACGCCAGTGCCGGGACCTATACGGTCAGCCTGACAGCCACCGGGCCTGAAGGGACAAATACCAAGACCCAAAACGATTACATCACGGTCTCCTCAAGCAGTGGCGGTGGCGGTGGAAGTAACGCCGGGCTCGTCGGGGCCTATAACTTCGAGGAAGCCAGCGGCACCACCGTGGACGATGGCTCCGGCAAGGGCAACACAGGGACCATCAGCGGCGCCACCCGGACCACCCAAGGACGCTTCGGCAACGCCCTCTCCTTCGATGGCGTCGACGATTGGGTCACCATCAACGACGGTGCTTCCCTCGACCTCACCACAGACATGACCTTGGAGGCCTGGGTCTATCCCACTGTCAACATGAGCCAATGGGCAACAGTGATCCTAAAAGAGCAGCCGGGCGGCGGCCTCTACGAGCTTTACGCCAACGGCGACCAGAGCCAACCGCTGACCTCGGTCACGGTCGGAGGGCAGTATCAAGTGCTCTCCGGCGGACCCTGGCTCTTGGCCAATCACTGGACGCATCTCGCGGCCACCTACGACGGCACCACCCAAAGGCTCTACGTCAACGGCACGCAGGTCGCACAACGCCCGCAGACCGGACCGATCCAGGTGTCGAATAGGCCGCTTCGCCTGGGTGGGAACAGCGTCTGGGGCGAGTACTTCCAAGGCCGTATCGATGAGGTTCGTATCTACAACGGCGCTTTGAATGCCGCCGAGATCCGAACCGATATGAACACGCCAATAGCCCCTTCGTCGCCTCCTATTCGCTTGGTGGGTACCGACACGATTGGGCCGGTGACGGACTCTATCTCCCAAGGCAAAGCAGAGGCCTTCCAAACCTATGCTGGTAGCACAATCACCGGCACGGTGACTAGTCTCTCGGTCTACATTGATGCCGATTCCACGGCGGCCAAGCTCGTCGCCGGCCTCTACAATGACAACAATGGACATCCGAGCACCCTTCTCGCGCAAGCGACACTGACCTCACCTACGGCAGGGGATTGGAACGAAGTCCCTCTTCCCGCCACGCCGATTAACGCTGACAGCACTTACTGGATCGCTATTCTGAGCCCTAGTGGTGTCCTGCAGTTCCGCGATCAGGTATATGGAGGGCGGCCCAGTGAGACGAGCGCTCAGAGCACCCTCACTAATCTGCCGAATACTTGGACAACCGGTACTGTCGTTAACGAGGGGCGGCTATCGGCGTACGGAGCGGGTACAAGTAGAGGTATCTAAGCTCCTAAAAGTGAGACTTAAGGCACATTTGAGATGTCGGGCAAGTTTCCTTTCGGCCAACCATCAAAGATGGTAGAAATAGTCGCCGTGGATTCCCTGGGTTGATTAAGAATTGTGTCAGTAGAAAACCCAACCCCGTTTTGCGCGGGTTCCGCAAGTGCGAAACAAGCCATGTTATTTCGGGAGAGGTTATTGCTAAATGTTCTAATTCAGATACCGATTAACGGGTGGCGGCATTGTGCAGACAGGAATGTGCCGCTGGGAGAACAATACGATGTGCTCGGCGGTTAGAGTGTTGTTGCTTGTAGAAAATAACGCGTACCCCGGTGACTTTCGGGTGCGCCGCGAGGCGCATGCGCTGCGTGATAACGGCTATGAAGTGACCGTCATCGCTCCCCGGCACGCCCTCCAACCTTGGATAGATATCGTCGATGGCATCAGCGTTTATCGTTTTCCTGCCCCGCCCGGGGGCGCAGGGATAATCGGGTATGCGTTTGAATTTGGCTATGCCACATTGGTGATGTTGTTGTTAACAGCATGGGTCGTAGTGCGCAAGGGAATCGACGTGATCCATGCGGCAAATCCACCTGATACACTTTGTGTTATTGGGGCGATATTCAGATTGTTCGGGAAGCAATTTGTGTACGATCACCATGACCTCGCGCCAGAGACTTACCTTTCTCGTTTTGCGCAGCCGCGTCCGAATCTTATCTATCGTATTTTGCGTCTTCTGGAGCGATGTTCGTATGCAGTGGCTGACGTCGTCATTGCTACGAATGAGTCCTACAGACAAATGGCTATCAAACGGGGAAGCAAAGATCCGGACAAGGTGTTCGTTGTACGGAATGGGCCACCTCATTCGTATCAGCCGCTAGAACCCGATCCAGAGCTAGCGCGACGCGCAAAGCATTTAATTGGCTACGTGGGCACCATAGGACCGCAAGATGGCGTAGATTGCTGGTTGCGCGCGATACGTGAGATGGTATTCACCCTGGGACGACGTGATTTTCTGGCCATCATTATCGGCAGCGGAGATGCCTTCCCTAGCGTGCAAGCCCTGGCCAAGGATTTGGAAATCGAGCCTTACGTATGGTTTACAGGTCGCCTTTCCGAGCTCGAATCCCGCAGGCACCTATCGGCGGTTAATATATGTGTGCAGCCGGACCCATTGAGTCCATTAAATGATAAGTCGACCATGAACAAGCTGATGGAATATATGGCATTGGGCAAACCGACGGTGGTCTTCGACTTGGTCGAAACACGCTTTTCCGCTCAGGATGCGGCGATTTATGTACGGCCGAATGACGAGCTAGAGTTCGCGGAGCGAGTGAGTTGGTTGCTAGACCATCCAGACCAATGCAGAACGATGGGTGAGATTGGCCGCCACCGAGTAGCCAATGCACTGGCATGGGAATACTCAGTACCCGAACTGCTCCGAGCATACAGTGAAGGTTTGGGGCACATCCGGTTGGTCAGGCATAGTCCGTGACATTGAGGAGTGCATCGGAGAACGGTACGGAGGATTAATATTCCGGTACGTGACCCGCATAAAAAAAGGCACCTTAATTCTTCAGCGGTGCCACTTCATAATATAGCCTCGGCTGCCGATACTCGTCCGGGAACACGGCATAGCCGCAGAGTTTTCCTATACTAATACATTAACCTTAGGACGGTGCTTATGATCAAGACAATGTGTGAAAGGTTGGCGGTTCCGACAGCAGTGCTTGCGGTGTTCCTGCTAAGCACTTGGACAGGCTACGCTCAGGGCGCCACATACTACGTGCGTGCGGGTGCGACGGGGGCCCAGAACGGCGCGAACTGGACGGACGCGTTTGTGCGGCTGCCTACCACAATGGTTCGCGACGCTACTTACTACGTTGCGGACGGTGACTATAACGGGGCGATCACGTTCAATACGCCGAATTCCGGCACCGCGTACATCTACATCAAGAAGGCGACGATTTCGGCCCACGGGACCAACGCGGGTTGGGACAACACGTTTGGCGACGGAGTTGCGAACTTTGTCGGCACATGGACGATTACCACTAGCTACTGGGACTTTGACGGCGTGACGGGCGGCGGGCCGGGATCGGGTCCAACCGACTGGCCTACGAGTTGGAAGACGGGGCATGGCTTTACGCACACCGTCTCCAGCGGTGGGAACAGCTTTGAACTTGCCTCCACTTCTGGGAGAACAAACGTCAACTGGCGCCATATGAAAATCGTCAACCAGACACCCGTGAGTTTCACCGGCACGAATGCCGGTAACATTTGGCATATGGAGGTCAGCGGGACGAACAACCTCAGCAACGTTATCATTGAGTACTGTTACACGCCCGCCTTCCAAGGCGTGCCCTTACACGTCAAAGGCGGAAATGACTGGCTCATTCAGTACACGCGCTTTGATGGGAATGGCATTGGCAATGACTCGAATGTCCATCGCGAAACCTGGTCAGGCATCAACAACGACCGGTTCGTCTGGCGGTGGAACTACATGCTTAATCAGAACAACTCGGCGGTGTTGGCGTTCGTCAACGAAGGCAACGCCTCCGAAGCCGTTGAAATCTACGGCAACATCTTCGACAACGACAGTAACGGACAATCTGCAGGGCGGTTTCTGGATGCGGACCCCAACATCGCGTCAAACTGGAAGGTCTTCAACAATACCCTCGTGGGGTGGGATGACGGGTGTCCGTGCGTCGTACTGATCGGCGGGACGGCGATCTCGCGCAACAACATACTCGCCAATCATCCTGCGCATTACTACGGGCCGGGCTGGGACGGGGTAAAGAGTCACAATGCTGTGTATAATTTGATCCGACAGGGGACGGGCGATGTCACGGCAAGTTGGGCGACTACAATGGGATCGAACGTTCAGACCTTCAGCAGCGATCCGTTCGTGAACTACGCGAATAGGGATCTGCGGCTCAAAGCGCCGACCAGTGCTGGGAGCAGTGCGGACAGCCCAACGGGTAACGCCGTTGACATGTTTGGCAACGCGCGCGGGGCAGACGGCGTATGGGATCGCGGGGCACTCGAGTTTGGCGGCATCGCCGCGTCTCCGCCCGCGGCACCGTCCAACCTCCGCGTCTTGCCGTAGCTTATCTCGCGCGCGGCTTGTGTCTGCCCTCACGTACCGGCGGCTGGGGCCACGGCGGGACGTGCGCATGATCCAGCCGCCGTGCGTGGTGGGCCCTACCGCGAGTTTCTGCATTTGCCATGAGTGGTCTCGCTGACCCGATCGCCGCCACAGTCAGATACAAGAAGACAACGGATTGATCGAAGTACGACACGGACAACCAGGTCGCCGCGTGCGCGACGAGCGATGACCCGAACGTCCAGATGACGAACTGTTCTCTCGGTGACATGCCAGACCCGTCCCGCACCGCCCAGCCAACTCGTGAGAACGATTTGGAGAGAATGGCGATCAGCAACAACATGAGCGGGAGGCCTCCGAGGACGCCCATTGACAGGTAGTGATTTGTGATGTCCGCGTGATTTGGGCTCACGATCAGACCCGTCGCCATCCAATGGCGGGTATAATCGGTACCCGCAAGCCACCATTCGTTCAGGTGCTCGATCGACGACTCTATCAACCTGGAACGATACCAGCCCGTGCTGCCACCAACGACATCTATTCGCGCAATCAAGTAGTAGGCGGGCGCTTTCATGACGATGTCGAGACCGATGTACGCGCACACCGCGGTCCACCGGAGCTTGCGCATACTGCGTCGGAACCGCCACATGAAGAGACCCCCGAGGCCAAACAGGGTGCTCAGGACAGGACCGCTCGAGGCACTGCTGATTACAATTGCGAGGCATGCAATAATACCGACGCTGGCTGCCATCCGATGATAAGGCCATATTCCGATCATCAGGGGCAAACTGACGGCACCTACCGTTCCCGCAAGAATGGAATGAGCAAAGGGTCCGGAGGCGCGAATCCTGCCTTCACGAATTTCCGGATTCTCGCTAATACCTCCAAAAATCGAGAATGCGTTGTGGTTCGCTAGCAGTTCATAGATCATCGCGATGGCGACGGGAACGAGCAAAATGGCGATAGTCCGACCCAAGCGCACGCCATCGTCTACAGACGTGCAGAAGATACGAGCCAGGAAGTAGATGCCGCAGGCGTTGTAGATAAGACCAAGTCGAAAGACTAGAGCGCCGCCGACGGGTTCATGAAAAACACTGCTGAAGCATGCCCAGATCGCCCAAACCACCATCAACCAGTCCAACCCGTGCAGCCCGCCGGCCAGGCTTTCACTACGCACGATCACGCGGATAACACCAACGGCTATCAGCATCCGGATGACGGTGAAGCTCAGCGGTCCCACGTCGACTCCCTGACCCAGCGTCATGTAGCAGGCACCGGCGATGAGTGGCAGCGGCGCCCACCGGCGCGGAACAACCAGCAACGCAACGGCGCTTACAGCCAGGAACGAGACAGCGATTCGGTTCACAATGAAGGTTCGGACAGGTCGTAGATCCGCCTAAACTCTGGGCAGCCTGATCGCATGACCTGCTGCGTCAACTCGATCTGGAGAAGCTTCTCAACGTCCGCGCCAAGAGTGTGACCGCCTGCCGCAAACTTGCGCCAGCATCCTCGGACGGCGTCCCGGTCAAACAACGCAGGGTCGAAAAGATCCCCATTCTCACGACGAGACATGGAGAGCCGAAGGCGAAGTCGAGGAGCCCGCGATAGGCGCGCGTCGACGGGCGAAGCAGGAGACGCATCGCGCCGTAAAGTCAGTGTGGGAGCTGTGTCGCACCGCGCAGTGGTGCGACGCTGCGGACGCAGGACGGTCGCGGCATAATCACTTGTCGCGTGATGCGAGTGCATTTCGGGGTCAGGATGGCCGAAATGCATCACGAGCATAGCGACACGCTTGAGCACGCCCTCGAAGCGTTTCCGCCACGCCGGTTCCGTGACATACAGGACGGAATGCTTGGGCCACGATCCGGTCGTGCGATGGGAATCACCGAGCAGGGCGCGTCGTACTTTGCCGAGAACCGGCTTCACTCGGCTACTCATCTTGTGCGCCGCGGGCGGCCAACACATGGGGAGCAGGCTGTTCGAGTTGGGCATCCAGGCTGCCAACGGTTGGAGATGATGGATAGACGCGCTCCGAGATTGTGACTAGTATAACGATGCATCAATTAGCTTACGTTTATGCCAGCCCCAGATCGAACTTCGTCCAGCGCACAACGACTGGGGCGAGATTCATCTCACGTACCCCTTGCAAGATGCGCTGCTTAAGTTCCTCGCGAGACTTGACGCGTATAGCCTTGAGGAACGTACGTGCCATTTTTCCGACGACGAGACATGGAGAGCCGAAGGCGAAGTCGAGGAGCCCGCGATAGGCGCGCGTCGACGGGCGAAGCAGGAGACGCATCGCGCCGTAAAGTCAGTGTGGGAGCTGTGTCGCACCGCGCAGTGGTGCGACGCTGCGGACGCAGGACGGTCGCGGCATAATCACTTGTCGCGTGATGCGAGTGCATTTCGGGGTCAGGATGGCCGAAATGCATCACGAGCATAGCGACACGCTTGACACGGTTTCGATCAGATTCAGCCAAGAGCCATGCTTAGGCGTATGGACGTAGATGAACCGGTTGGGCCGAGAAGCGAGGTAGGCCATGGTTTCCTTGGAGATATGCGCTGAATGGTTGTCCAGGATCACGCGAATAGTGGACGCCTTCGGGTAGTGCTCATTGAACTCGCGGCTCCGGTGCCGCGGGTGAACTTGCGCGATGACTTGGCCGTTATGCAAGTCGACGGCCGCGAGGATGGACAGGGTCCCATGGCGCTGGTACTCGTGGTCCCGACTCCAGGTGCCGTGCTGCCCTGACACCGGCGGCAAACTGGCGCGGTAGTCTCGATCGCCTGAACGCCCGGTTTCTCGTCCACGCCCTTGCCGCGCAGGCCTTGGGCGAGGACGGGGTCATTACGTCAGCGACGATCTGGCGCATCCTGCACGCTGCTGAGATCAAACCGCATAAGGTGGACGACTTCCTGGTAGAGCATCAACACCTCGCACATCTTCTCTTCAAACTGCGGATCGCGGCGCTCCAGGTAGTACTTGGGCTTGCCCGCCTGAGGCTCCCATGCCGCGCGGCAAGGGCGTACTCACGGGTATAGCGGGCGAGCGCGGAGAGCGTCCACAACTCCGCCGCCAAGCCATGATCGGTGGGCTTCGTGCACGCTATATTCAACACCCACGTCTTCGCCTGCTGTGTGGCACAGATTCCCAACGGAAGTAATGATCCCGACGATTAGCGGCTCGTCCGAAACTGACGAAAGTATCGCGTAGCGTTGCAGAATCTCGCGGCCAACACCAGCCTCGACATCCGCCCCGATGTCTCCGTTTAGCAGAAGCAGCGTGCGTGCTCTGTTCTCCGGGCTGTAGAGTGGCAGCCGAACTACACTAATGCATCAAGAATATGTACGATAGTGACCTATCTGACGAAGAATGGTGAGGTCGGCCGCGAATTGCAGCGAAGTAGATTGCGCCCCAACGCTAGAACCATTTGGCACGTACGGCTTGCAATGTACGCCATCCCTGAGACCCCAGTCGTCTCTTGCAGGCTAACTTTGCCCAGGGGAAAGACATCTTCACCTCTGGACAAACGCTGAGTGCGAAATGAGAAATCTGATCGGCAAGGTCCATTTCGTCATCGTTGAACGCAGCGCTGGCGAACCCGATCGCTTTACAACCAAGCGACCAGTGCATTTGGCGCTGTAACTTTCGATCGTGGATCAAGGCTCCGCTGCACGATTGGAAAAAGCTGTCAAGGGCCGCCTTGCGGTGCTGGAGGTCCGGCAAGCAGTTGTTCCTGTAGTAGGCGAGCGACATGTTATTCGAATGACGACGATAGACGGCCTGATGCGCTTCCAGACTTGCTACCGAAGCATGCGCCGCCAGTCGCAGCCACATTTCCATATCACCGGAATGTGGCAGATAAGGGCGATACAGTCCAACTTTCTTCTGCAATGCGGTTCGAACCACGGCAGTCGGTGTAGGTACTATATTGCATGATCCGCTGAGCTCAATGAACCTTCTTCCAGCAAGAATGCTTGCTCCACGCTCGCTACTGACATTACCGACTGTTTTTTTTCTACCTGCGGGGTCGCTATCTGTAAGTTCAATAACTCTGCCGTAACTGAAGCCAACGTCTAGATGTTTATCCATGATTTCCGTTGCACGGCTTAGTGCACCCGGCAACAGGTAATCATCGGCTGAAAGCAGCAGAAGATAATCTGCCGATGCCCACTCGATCCCCTCGTTATACGTTGCAATGTGCCCCTTGTTGGCCGCGTGCCGTACGAAGACGACTCTATTGTCCTCCCGTGCTAGGTCTGCCGCAACGTCCGCTGTATTGTCCGGTGAAGCGTCGTCAAGGATAAGAACGCGAACGTCCAGTATCGACTGAGAGAGAACACTTTCTACGCATTCTCTCAGGAAGTGTGCATAGCGGTAGCAGGGCACAATGACATCGACGGAGCTCATAGGGAAATCTCGCTGAATAGCCGTTGAACCGGTCGCGATCAAGCATGATCGCCGTGGTGAAGATTGATTCTATTGTTCTCTATGTAAATCCTCTTGCTCATCATTTTGGATAGATTTCTTCTATAAGTTCGACTGTGGAAGAATTTCCATCTGTCGGCATGGAGTACTTTGAGCATTTCACCCCATCCAGTTTTATGTGTTGCGCCCAGCGAATCCTTGTGCACGCGGTAGTGGATGAATGGTTCCGGAATAACTTTGCCACGATAACCACATTGAACCATATCGATCCAGAAAACCCAATCCTCAAAGTACCCGTTGTACTTTGTTATGAATCCTGATCCATTCTGCTCTCTCACTTTCTCCCATGCTTCCTTCCTGATGACGCTGTGCGATGGTGCTGTCGTGTATTGCCACAAATAGTACGGATCCAGGTCTTGGGTTTTCCACACGCTGTCAAATTCACCAAAGCACTTGACCCAGCTATAGCAGCTTCCGAGGCTTTCGTCCATCTCAAGCGTAGATACCGTCTTCTCAAGGTATGTGGGCTCGATAGAATCGTCTGCATCAAGGTAGCATATATATTTTCCCGCAGCCAGTTTTGCCCCATTGTTTCGCGTCTCGGCGAGTCCTTGATTGGCTTGGTGGACGACCCTCATTTTGTCGTATTTCATATTCTGTAGTGTGCTTATCGTTAGACCATCAGTAGAACCATCGTCAATTACGATGATCTCAAACCGCTGGAACGATTGAGCGAGCACGGATTCGACTGCTTCCTTGACAAACATCCCGTAGTTGTAACAAGGAATAATGATAGTGACCAGCGGCTTGTCAGGCGGCCATTGCTGCTGATGTTTACGCTCGCATCGTATTCTCTGCAACTTCTTCGATAGCTCGTGCACCTGACGCTTGAAGAACATTCCTAACCTTCGCAGGACGGTGACGGCGATGTTTGGCTCGGGTTCGAGTGTCGCAATCACTTAGCTTGGTTCCGCATTGTTAATACGCGTCCTTCCTGCGCGCTGAAGGCGGCATCGGAACGGTCGTTCGCATTGCCGGCGATCGCGGCAGTCTGAGAGGTCGACATGGTCACTCTTGGGGTTTCTCATGCAGGTTCTCGAGGTTCGGCCCATCTTTCGCCGTCAATTGGACGCGAACTCGGAAACGGCGTTCGTGAGCTCGCCACGACGTGTTCGTTCGACGGCCCGCCGGAGCGCTTGCTCCAAGAGATCCGTCGCATCGTCCCACGTGAAGCGAGTCGCGGTGCGATAGGCGGCGTCCGACATGCGCCTCCAGTCGTCGTCGGCAAGGTTCAGGACCCGCACGATGCGGTCTGCGAGCGCCCTGTCGTCCTTCACATCGGTCAGGTGACCGTTGACGCCCTCCTCGACAATGTCCAGTGGGCCGCCGCAGCGAGTCGAAACGACTGGACACCTGCACGCCATCGCTTCGAGCAGTGGCAGGGCAAAGCCCTCGACGTTGCTTCCACACAACCACACATCGCACTGCGCGTATAGCTCTCGCAGCTTCTCTTGGGGTGGTCGGAAATGGAACTCCGCAAAACGGGGCAGGGACAACTTGAAGCCGAGGCGTTCGGCGCCGAAGCAGACCACTCGGAGCGAAGGAACGGCTGCTGCGACGCGCTTCAATGCCTTGAAGCTAATGCTGCATCCCTTCAGCGGGCTAGAGTTGTAGATGAGCCCCACAGTCGGCACTGCGTTCTTTGGTCGGGGTGGCGCGTGAAACTGATTCAGGTCGACGCTGTTGGGAACGTGAGAGACAAATTCATCTCCAAACTTGTCGCGCGCCAGCTGAACCAGCCATTTGGAGATAACGATCTTGTGTATCGCCATGCGCCAAGTCGCGTCAAGCGCCGGTTTAGGTTTGCCTTCTTCGATTTCGTAGCCCTGTATGAAGATCGCCTTGGCCCCCTTCGAGGGAGACAGCCGCTGTACGCCATATGCGGTCGTGTAGTAGGTGGCGATCACCACGTCACCATCCACAACGTCTGCGTCCGTCACGGGCCTGACCGACTCGAGCACAGGATGCGGCACATTGATACCTTCGAAGTACGAAGGTTCGGCTCTCGGCAGGCCTGTGCCCAGCAGGAGCGACTTCGCGGTCTGCCGGGTCGAGAAGACGCGGGGGGTGGAGATCACGCGCACCTCATGTCCCCTTCGGGCGAGGCGCTCGGCGTAGATGGCGATGACCCTGATGCCTCCCTGAAGCCCGGCATAGGGCAGCACGAACGTGATCTTCATATCGAGACTCCTTCGACGGCTGGCTTGCGCTCATCCATGCCGGGCGTGACGGTGCGACCTTGGATGAACTGCTGATGCATCAACTCGAGGACCAGCAGACTGAAGACCTCCTGCGAGCCTCCCTCTCCGCGAAGGTGCGCATCCGTCAGTCGAACCAACGCGTCGCGACTGAAATAGTTGCTCAGGGAGCTGTTTCGGCTATGGATCGTCTCGTGGACGAATCCTTTGAGTTCATTCTTCAGCCACCGGTCGTAGGGCACTGGAAACCCGACCTTCCTGCGCTTGAGGATCGCCCTGGGGACGGAGTCTCTCAGGGCAGCCCTGAGAACGCGCTTCGGAGGCCATCCCCGCACCTTGAAATGTGCAGGGAGCGACGCCGCGAACTCCAACACGTCCGAATCGAGAAACGGTACGCGCAGCTCGACGGATGTGGCCATCGTCATCTTGTCGGCCTTGATCAGCAAATCGTCCGGCAGCCACGTTTTGGTGTCCACGTGAAGCATCTGATGCAGCAGCGGGAGGCCTTCCAGGCGCTTGAACAGGCGTCGTGTTGGTTCGTCGGAAATCTGCAGCCCGAGCGAGTCGACGAACGCTCCTTTGTACAACGAAGACTTCTGCAGGTTAAATGGCGTGTAAGGGGTCGCGGCAAAGCTGAAGTAGTACTGCGAGAGTGGAAGGTCGACCAGGGCCGTGAAGTTCCGAAACTGGTTGAGACCCAGGTATGTCATGGATTCCATGCCGAGGCGCAAGAGGCTCCGTGCCGAACCGAACAGCGATTTCATGGCCTCCAGCGCAAGGAGGTAGCCGTACTTGTTGTAGCCACCGAAGGCTTCGTCGCCACCTTCGCCGGACAGAAGAACCTTTACTGAGGCGTCGCGAGCAAGGCGGGAAACAGCGTACAGCCCAATGGCGGGGGGCTCGCAAACCGGCTCCTCCATGTGCCAGGTGTACTTCGGAAGCAGATCGCCGAAGTCGTTCGCGGTGAGCGTGATCTCCTCGTGCGTCGCGCCGAACGCGTTGGCGGCGAGCCGTGCGTAAGGCCGCTCGTCGGAGAAGTTCTCGCCAGCGAAGCCGATGGTAAAGGTTCGAACGGGTTGCGAACTGTGTTCGGCCGCGTAGCGCAGCATGCCCGTCGAGTCGATGCCGCCACTGAGCAGCACGCCAATCGGGACATCGCTGATCAGATGGTCTTTGACGGTCCGTTTCAGAAGTTCCTGCAAAGCTTCGACTGCGTCGTCGAAGCGGCTCCAACGCGGCGCGGTTTGGAAGCTCAAGTCCCAATACTGTCGCTTCGATATCCGGCCGTCGCACACCGTCATGCAGTGACCCGGCTCCAGCCTGTAGATGTTGTCGAAGAGGGTGTCTTCTCCCGGCAGGTAGTAGTAGGTCAAGAAGCGGTCGATGGAGCGCGGATTGAATCGTCGCGCGACCGAAGCATCCTCCAACAGGCTCTTGATCTCCGAAGCGAACAGCAGAGCGCTTCCCGTGTTGGTGTAGTACAGCGGCTTGATGCCGACCCGGTCTCGTGCCAGGAACAGCTTTCGATGACGTTCGTCCCAGATCGCGAAAGCAAACATGCCCTTCAGGCGCGTCAGGCATGCCTCACCGAGTTCTTCGTACAGATGCACGATCACTTCAGTGTCGGATTCCGACTTGAACACATGCCCTCGGGATCTCAGTTCGCTCCTGAGGGCGACATAGTTGTAGATCTCCCCGTTGAAGGTGATCCATACCGTGCCGTCCTCGTTGCACATGGGCTGGGCGCCCGTGCTCACGTCGATAATGGACAGCCGTCGATGCCCCAGGCCGATGGGGCCCGACACATGGTGGCCTTCGCCGTCCGGGCCCCGGTGCGCGATGACCCTGGTCATCCGACGGATCAAATCGCCGTCCACAGGCTTGAGGCCGTCCAGGGAAACTTGGCCAGCGATTCCGCACATGATTCTTTTCTCGGTTGAGGGTCTCTGATGGATTCGCGGCCGCTGTCTTCACACTGGATGCGGCGCGCGACTGATCTTCAAGCTCCACGCCAGAATCGCGAGCCACTTCCAGATGGAATCTCGTTGGCATGGCGTTCGGTGCCAGGCACGTCGTACAGGATACATTGCCAACAGCAAGCTCAATCGTATGATGGCTGACAGCAGCGTCGATAGCCGGTACGCGCAGGCGTACATGGCGCCACGGCTTTTTCGCAGGAAACGCCAGATCGATTCACGCATCATCACAACCGAGAATTCGCTCGGGGCGTTGTCGGTACAGCCGCCGCCGAAATGCAGGACGGTCGCCTGCGGGACATAGTAGTTCGTGTAGCCCGCCTGCCTGAGCTTATGGCAAAGATCCAGGTCCTCCGCATACATGAAGTAGTCCTCGCTGAAGTGGCCTACCCGCTCGAAGGCTGACCTTCGCAACATGACGCAGGCACCCGACACGACATCCACCTTCGAGGGCTCGGCCTTCGATCTGAAGAGCGACGACATGCCCCACAGCTTGGAGGTGGGAAACAGGCCTCTGAGAAACTCGCAGTTCAGCGACTGGTTGAGGAAGGTCGGGAACGACTGGACGCAGCTGGTCTGGACGGAGCCGTCTCGGTTCAGCAACCTGCAGCCCACGGCGCCGGAATCGGCGTAGTGGGTCAGGTGGTCGAGCAGCATGTTCACCGCTGCGGACGTCAATTCCGTGTCGGGGTTCAAGAACAGAATGTGTCCGCCACGCGAGCTTCGATAGGCCAGGTTGTTCGCGCGCGCGAAGCCGACGTTGGTTTCACTTTGAATGAACCGAACCTGCGGGAACTCCGCGCGGATCATTTCGCCGCAACCGTCGAATGACGCGGAGTCCACCACGACGATTTCGTAGGCGATGCCGGTGGTATGGCGTTCGACGGACCGAATGCAATCTCTCAGGAGCTCCTTGGAGTTCCAGTTCACGATGATGATCGACACGTCCATGGGCTTGTCCTTCCTCTATCGCATGAAGGCGCGATGCCACAGCTCGAGCGACAGCAGGAGATAAATCTGCCTGGTGAATTGCTCCTTGCCCTGCCTGTCGAGTTCGACGATGCGACGGATAGCGCCTTGATCGAAGTGCGTGGCGATCATGGTGTCGCTGGCGAGCAAGCAGTCGTCGACCAGCGGGCGCATGGAGGTTCGCAGCCATTTCGCGATCGGGTTTGCGAATCCTTTTTTCGGGCGATAGACATCGTGGCGGGGTAGCCACTTCAGCAGTGCCTTCTTGTGCAGGTACTTTCCGGTCATGCCTCGAAGCTTCAGGGCGGGTGGCAGGCTCTCGATGAACTCGACCAACCGGCGGTCTAGGAACGGCACGCGGACCTCGATGGAGTTCGCCATCGAGGTCTTGTCACCGACCATCAGCAGGTCGTCGGGCAGGCTCGTTCGCGTGTCGATGTACAGGATCTGCGAAAGAGGGTCCAGGTGTGCGACCTCCTGCTGCAAATGTCTGATGGAATCCGCCGGCGCGCACGGGGCTGCCAGCAGGTCCTTCCTCAGCGCGTCTATGTAGAGCTGCGACTTCATCTCGGCACTGAAGAATGAGTAGATCTTCACGAAGCGCATCAGGAGGTCGCGCTCTCCCAGCGAAATGGCGCCCCGCTTCAATCTCTCCGACGGAAAGGGTGTTCTCGATATCAGCCACGCAAGTGCTTGCGTCAGCGCGATGGGCAGGCGGCTGTAAAAGGTGGAAAGCTTGACACCGAGATAGCGCGCATAGCCGGCCCATGGTTCATCGGCGCCTTGTCCGGTCAAGGCCACCTTGACATGGTCGCTCGCCAGCTTGGAAACAAAGTAGAAAGCGGGGGCCGCCTCGTGCCCCACGGGTTCCTCGACATCGCGCATGTAGCGATCGAAGTAGCTCGCGTAGTCGTTCGCTGACACGCTCAGGCAGTGATGGTTGGCGCCGTAGCGCTGCGCGACGCGGGCAGCGTCGGCGGCCTCGTTGGTCCCTTGGCCATCCTCGAAGTCGATCGTGAAGGCCTCGATAGGGCGGTTCGAGCGACGGCTCATCAATGAAAGGAGAACCCCCGAGTCGACGCCGGAACTCAGGAACAGGCCGAGAGGAACGTCGCTGCGCAGTTGCATCCGCACAGAGTCTTCGAGCAATTCCTGATATTCGTCGATCAGGTCTTCTTCCCTGGCGCCGACTCTCAAGCGAGGAACCTGGGTCCAGAAGCGATGCACGGCCATGCCGCGGCGTGAGACGCGCATCAAATGGCCCGGAGGAAGTTTGAACACGCCCTTCATGAGCGACTTGGGGGACGGCACGTAGCGGAAGGTGAAGAGCTCGGCCAAGGCTTCGCGATCCACCTCGCGCCGGAAGCCCGAGTGCTGCATCAGCGACTTGATCTCGGAGGCGAAGAGGAGCTGCGATCCGATCGTGGTGTAGTACAGCGGCTTGATGCCCAAGTGGTCGCGTGCCAGCAGCATCGTCTTCGTGCAGACGTCGAAGATGGCGAACGCAAACATACCGTTGAACCGATGCACGAGGTCCGCTCCCCACTGCTCATACGCGTGGACGATTACTTCGGTGTCGGAGCGAGTCTTGAACACATGCCCGAACGAGACGAGTTCCTTTCGCAGTTCTACAAAATTGTATATCTCCCCATTGAAGACCACCTGAACCGATCCGTCCTCGTTGGACATCGGTTGTGCGCCGCCTTCGAGGTCGATGATGCTCAGGCGGCGATGTCCCATGCCCACCTCAGCGTGGAGGAAGTAGCCCACGCCATCGGGCCCGCGATGCCCCAGTGCATCGGTCATCCGCACTAGCAGGGCCTTGTCTGCGGGAGCACCTGACTGATCGAAAATCCCCGAGATTCCGCACATCACTTCGGCCTAATCACGCATAGCGATTGAACTTGAACAGGCGAAGAATTTTCTTTCGCTGCTCATCTCTCAAATAGTCCACGACATCCGACGGAAGAACGATCGGATCGCGCCGCAGCGCCGAAGCGAGATAGCCGTAGAGGGCGGCGCAGCTGCCGATGATACGAGGGCGCTCCATCGATCGCAGCAAACAACGGGCCAGGAAGAACAGGAATCCATAGCCCAGTGAGTACAGACGCCTGCCTCCTCGCATCCGGGCGGAAAGAGGGTTGGCCGTCGCGGTGCCGGTTCGGCGATGTTCGAGGACACGAAGGTCGGCGAACGTTCGCACCGTCCATCCCTTCTTCCGAGCGATGATTTCCGCCGCGGCGTCGATACCGCCCTGCCTCAGCGGGAGGTATCCACCCACGTCCTCGAAGCACTGACGGCGAAACAACTGCACCGCCCCGGCCACACTGTCCGGCGCAACGTTCTGGCTGATGAACGTGCCGTCGATGCACGAGGCGACCATCCCGCCGGCGATGCCCAGCTTCGGATCCTGCTCGAAGTGCGACAGCATCGTCGCGTAGTAATCCGGTACTAGCGAAATATCGGCATCGAGGTTGCCGATATGGGAAAAGCCCAACTGTCGCGCCCGGGAGAGCGCGACATCGAAGGCCCTCACCTTGTTCCGGAAATCGCGGCCCGGGGAACGCTCCACGTGCAGCAATTCGATGAGGTCCGGTTGCGCCTCCCGATAGCGCGCTACGATGGTCGCCGTGCCATCGACCGATGCGTCGTCCACCACGATCCACTTGAGGGGCCGAACGGTTTGGGCGACGACCGATTCGCACGTTCTCTCGATGAACGCCTCTTCATTGTTCGCCGCAGTGATCAGGACGTAGTTGGCCATCGCTGGGTGCCCTCTCAAGCCGTTTCCATCGGTCCGTTCAGGATGCGCTCCGCGCTTCTGCCATCCCACAGCGCGGGATCTGTCCGACCCCGGTCTTGTGTCTCAGTGCATGCTCCCTTCATGAAGTTGGGACGCGCACCCGCAACGATCAGCAATCGGATGGCTTTAATCCGCATGAGCTTCGCCACCAAGGTCTGTGCCCTGGAGCCACGGGAAACCGCAAGCTGGACCCTGTTCTTCGCGACGAAATGAAGCAACTGGGCGGCGCGAATACCCAAGCCGAGCACCTTCATCAGCTTGTTCTTGCCAAAGTGACGCCCAATCGTCGTGCACTCGACATGGCGCAGTCTGATCAGGCCGGCGACGTTGCACGCATCTCGCGCCGTCACCAGGACCGGGTAACCCCTGCCCTGCAGCTCGGCGATTATCGGGCGAAAGAACGGGACGTGCGGCGAGTTGTCGAGGTCGATCCAGATGAGTTTCGCTTTGTTGGTCATATCATATCCATGTATCCATGCGCTCCCTTGTCGATTTGGTGCGCGTGAGTAAGGCGCGGGCGATCCAGTCGAGGGCCAAGGCCAGTCGCCGTTGACAGTTCCACTTTGAGTTACCATCGCGACGGGTGTCGCTGCGCAGGGTCGAGACAGTGTTAATTTTCCTGGCAGGACCGTATTCTGGGGCGAGGGTCACGCCCATCACACGGCCAAGGGTTGCGGCTAGCTCGTTCAGACTCGTCTCGGTTCCGCTGGCACCATTGATGGCATCGTCGGTTATGCACGACTTGGCCGCCGCCAAGTTCGCCCTCGCCACGTCGTCCACAAACACAAAGTCCATGGTCTGCGTACCCTCGCCGAGAATCAAACAGGGCTGGCCTTTCGCCAAACACTCCATCCAGCGAATCATTACCTCGGTGTATACCCCAAACGCATCCATCCGGGGGCCGTACACGTTGAAGTAGCGCAGCGCCACATAATTCAACCCCTACATCTCGTAAAAGCTGCGCAGAAGCCCCTCGCTATACAACTTAATCGCCCCATAGATCGTCCTATTGTCGTAACCATGATGTGTTTCGTATGTCGGAAATTCCTCGGCCTGTCCCTAGATGGAAGCCGAGGAGGCCGCAACAACACGCTTAAGCTTCCCTGCCACCGCAGCCTCGAGAATATTTAATGTACCCGTGGCCAGGACATCATGCGCCAGCCGCGGGTCTTCCGCGCATTGGGTAATCCGGATCGCGGCTTCGTGGAAAACAATGTCGATTCCTTCCATGACCTTCCGCACCGGACTCGTGTCGCGAATATCTCCCTCCACGATGGTGATCCTGCCGCGGGCCATAGCCGGTGCGATATTCTGCCGCCTGCCGCGAGTGAAGTTATCCAGGACGACAATTTCCTCAACACCCTCGGCAACCAGTTGGTCGGCAATAGGGGACCCAATCAGTCCTGCACCGCCCGTTATCAATGCTCTTCTGCCTAGTTCTGTCGTTATCCGGCTCACATTTACACCATCCGTGGCGCTAAACCGGGCTGGCACACCAGCGATGCTGTGGCTTTTGCCCTGGTCACCTGGCGTGGTACGGTTCTAAAAGATTGCCTCAAGATCGGCGTTCTAGTCATGCGTCCAGTCTTTTAACGACCGAATCGCGCGAGCAGCCGCTGCACGGGACGCGGAATGCGGTCCGGCGAGAAGAGACTGAGCAGAACGCGAATCGAGTACACACCGCTTAAACAAACTGCTACTCCCCCGACGCCGGTTGCCACTAATGGTGGTAACACATAAAAACCGCAAAACACCACCGCGATCAAAGAAAGAAAGAGGGTGCCTGTTCGTTTGTTCGCGGCTGACCAACGAAAACCGCTGAGCGGGCGTACAATTGCGTAGATCATAAAGCAGTGGAATATGTACGATACGAAAAAGGCAATCCCGCTGCCGTTCAGACCGTAAGAGTTCACACACACCCACGCAAGCCCGAGGTAAACAATAGTCCAGGCGAGCTCGCTCCAGAAAAAGAAGTTTTGCGCGCCTTTCGCTAAGATAATGAAACCCATCGGCCAGGATATGATGCGTAGCGCCATCCCAAGACATAACCAGCGGAGCACGTCCACCGCTGGATGGAATTGAGAGGTGTAAAAAAGGGCGATGACAAACGGTGCAAATACAAGGGTCGTGATCACGCCCGGTCCCGCTAACAACAAGCTGACGTGCGCTTGTTCATTCACGATGCGATTGCACTCCGCGTTGTCACTGGCGACGGCGGTCAAGCGGGGATAGAAATCCGTTCCCATGGCTTGCAGAATGAACCCAACGTATAGTCCGCCAAGTGTCCAAGCAGCCTGATACAACCCGGCTGCATCGAACCCGACGTGACGAACGACAATAATTCTAACGACGTAAGCGGCCCCCATCATCATCAGTCCGCTGGCCATAAGGGCGAATCCAAGCTTCAAAAGAGCGGCCACTTCCTGCCCCGTCTGAGGCGCCGTCATCGTCGGCTTCTGAATACGTATCTTTCGGCTATACCACCATGACGTGACCACCGCCATTGCGGCACCGCCGACGAGGGATGGCGCCACGCCAGCCTCGCCAAGAAAATAAACCAAAGTGATACTAATGAGCGTCCCATACACCGCGCCTAATATCCCCATCTTGGCGAGATCGGAGATGCGCCGCATCCCTTGTATTAACGCCCCTTGCCCGTCAGACACTAAACGGAAAAATACGGCCACTGAAAGCAGCGCAATAGCGGCGGCGTGTTGATCACTGCCAAAACTCCAGGTAGACAGCTGTGCGGAAAAGGTAGCCAATAGCACAGCACCCAATAGTCCGAGTAGAATCGCAGTTCGCAGCAGAACCGCCGCGGTTCGCCCGATCTTTTCTGCATCTCCCGCCCCAACTGCCGCGGCGATCTGGCGCACACCACTGCTATTGATGCCCATGCCCGCAATGCTGCAAGCAAGATCGCCAATTGATCCGTATATTCCGAGCAGCCCGACCCCGGACGGGCCAAGCAATACCGCCATGGCCTTGGTGCGAACTATTCCGATAAGGATGGTTAGCAGCGACGAGCCACCGAACACCGCCGAGGACTTCAGAATCTGGCCGTAAGTATGGCTCTCAGCCGTGGCCACCTCTGCCGGTTGAGGCATATCTTGTAGCGAGAGAGCCGAAACAGCATTGGCCGCGTTAGCCGGCGTTACTCCCGCGCTTCCGTTGCTTTCCACATGCCGTAGCTCCACAGCCGCACGCATCGATTCAGTTAGGTCCTAGGAACATTTGGTCACCACGCATCCCGTTTATATACTGCGTTTCAATCCAGCCATGATAACTGCCATCCATCACGCCTCGCCACCACGCCTCATTGCAAAGATACCAGTCGACGGTCTTCTTGAGCCCGGTCTCAAAGGCCTCTTGCGGCTGGAAGCCGAGCTGCTTCTGGATCCTTTCCGCATTGATCGCATAGCGGCGGTCATGGCCCGGACGGTCTTTGACAAACTTGATCAATGACTGCGCGCCAGTGCCCTTGCCCGCCGGCGAGTCGGGGAAACGTTGGTGCAAGCTGCCGTCGCGGACAAAGGCCTCGTCCAATAAACGGCATATTGCGCTTACCGAAGCAATATTCGTTCCCTCGTTCTGCCCGCCTATGTTATAGGTTTCCCCAACTACACCCCGCTCCAATATGCATTCGATTCCCCGGCAATGGTCCTCGACGTACAGCCAGTCGCGTACGTTCATGCCATCGCCGTATACGCAGATCGGTTGGCCGTCAAGGACATTGATGATGGTCAGCGGGACGAGTTTCTCTGGGAAATGATAGGGCCCATAGTTATTCGAGCAGTTGCTAATAGTGACTTCAAGACCATAAGTTCGGTGATAGGCGCGGACCAGGTGATCCGAAGCGGCCTTGCTGGCCGAATAAGGGGAGCTCGGATCATAGGGAGTCGTCTCCTTGAACGCGGGCGCAGTTGCAGACAAAGAGCCATAGACCTCATCTGTGGACACGTGATGAAAGCGATGCCGTACCTGTCTGCTAACGCCGTCTAACCAAACTCCCTTGGCCGCTTTCAAGAGGGTATGAGTTCCAACGATGTTGGTTTCGATAAATGCATCGGGGCCGAGGATCGAGCGATCGACATGCGACTCGGCGGCGAAATGCACGATAGTATCGATACGCGCTTCGCGTAGCAGACGCTCGACCAGGGCCTGGTCACCGATGTCGCCGCGCACGAATTCGTAATTATGGTTCGAGGCGATGGGTTTCAGGCTCTCAAGATTGCCCGCGTAGGTCAGGGCATCGAGAACGATAATGCGGTCTTCTGGGTAGCGCTTTATCCAGTAGTGGACGAAATTCGCGCCGATGAAACCCGCGCCACCGGTGATTAACAGTCTACGATTGTTCATGGTTTAATCACGCGCACCCCAACGAGAGTTCGGCAGAGGGTTGCTCTCACGTTAAGGGGCAGGCTAAGGCAGCCAATGGCCGAGCTTCCTTCATCTCAGAGCGTGTGAAAAAATCGTCGCGAGCGAAGGGAAGTCGCGTTCCGCCGGAGCACAGGAACCGGAGTGTATATTGAAACACATGAGGATTCCGAGCACCGCCGGAACGCGAGATCCCGAGCGCAGCAGATTCTTTCACAAGCTCTCAGTCCTTGCACTCGTTAAGATCCCCCAGCATCTTCCTCAATGAGGCGCGCCAGTGCGACGGAATCGCGCCTAAGAGTTTCCGCGTCGAGGCGGTATCCAGCACACTATAGGCAGGACGGCGCGCGGCCGTGGGATACTCGTCTGCGGCGATCGGTATGACCGGGATAGCACGCGATAATAGGCCCAATAGCCCTCCCTCTTCCTGGATCGCTACGGCAAAATCGTACCAGCTAGCCACACCCGCATCGGTCCAATGATGTAGGCCCGTAATCTCTGGCTTACTCGCTATAGCCCAGATACACTCGGCCAACCCTCTCGCCCAGGTCGGTGCTCCGATCTGGTCCGCGACGACCCTAATCTCGTCGCGCTCGCGCATCAACCGCAGCATCGTCTTGACGAAGTTGGCGCCATGACTCGAGTAAACCCATGCAGTGCGCAGGATCACTGCTTGCCCATTGCAGATTTCCATCACCGCTCGCTCGCCACTGAGTTTACTCGCCCCGTACACCCCAATGGGGTTTGGCGGATCATTCGGCTTGTACGGCGCGGAGCCGTGACCATCGAACACGAAATCCGTAGAGATTTGTATGAGCCGGGCACGCGCTGCCCCGGCTGCCGTTGCCACATGAGCGGCGCCGGTGGAATTCACGGCATAGGCCCGCTCCGATTCTTGTTCGGCCTTATCCACCGCGGTATACGCGGCGGCGTTGATAATGACGTTGGGACTGATGGAACGTACCGTATGACGCATCGCGTCCGGGTCGCAAACGTCAAGCTCCACTCTCGTTAAGGCGATAACCTGCCACTGCGGCGGAGCGGTCCTCACAAGCTCCCAGGTTAATTGCCCGCCCCCGCCAGTGATGAGGACCTTCACGGGAAACACTCGGCGTCTTTAAACAATAGTCCCGCTGCATCCTTTGCCGAGAGGTGCGGCAACCCGATACCGATTAGCGGCCAAGCAACACCCAATTCAGAATCATCCCAGCGTAAGCACCGCTCGTACTGCGGTGCGTAGAAATCGGTACACTTATAGAATACCTCGGCGCTAGTGCTCGTCACATAAAAGCCGTGGGCGAATCCGGCCGGTGCCCATAGCATTTTTTTATTGTCAGCCGAGAGCCATTCCCCCACCCATTGCCCGAACGTCGGGGAACGCTTACGCAGATCAACGACGACATCGTAGATCTCACCGGCGATAACGCGAACCAGCTTGCCCTGTGTCTGTTGGATCTGATAATGAAGCCCGCGCAGCGTGCCTTGTACCGACTTACTGTGATTATCCTGGACGAAATTCACCTCGATTGCGTGCTCGGCGAATTTCCGTGCGTGCCAGGTCTCCATGAAGAATCCCCGGTGATCGCCGGAGACCTCGGGCTCGATGATGACGACATCGGGTATGCGTGTAGGCCCGAATTTCATGACAGCGCGCTCTCGTCCAGCACTTGCACAAGATACTGGCCGTAACCGCTGTTGCGTAGCGGTTCCGCGAGCCGCCTCAGCTGCCCAGCATTAATGTAATTGAGGCGGTAAGCGATCTCTTCTGGGCACGCGATCTTGAGCCCTTGACGCTGCTCGATCGTCTCGATGAACTGCGCCGCGGTAAGCAGGCTCTCATGCGTCCCGGTATCCAACCACGCTGTCCCGCGCCCAAGGATCTCGACCTGCAACTTGCCGCGTTCCAAGTAACGCGCGTTCACATCGGTGATCTCAAGCTCCCCGCGCGCTGAGGGCCTAAGCTCGCGCGCGATGTCGATGACCGCATTATCGTAAAAATAGAGCCCGGTGACGGCGTAATTCGAGCGTGGATTGGCTGGTTTCTCATCCAGTCCCACCGCACAGCCCCGCTCGTCGAACTCCACCACCCCGTAGGCCTTTGGGTTTTGCACTCGATAGGCGAAGATCGTGCCTCCGGCTAGGCGATCGCTGGCCTGGCGCAAGGTCTCGGTGAGATCATGGCCGTAGAAGATATTGTCCCCCAAGATTAGCGCACAGGGATCGCCGCCGATGAAATGCCGGCCGATGATGAAGGCCTGGGCCAGCCCATCGGGCGAGGGCTGTTCTGCATAGGAAAAGCTCATGCCCCACTGGCTGCCATCGCCGAGTAGATGGGCATAAGCCGGCAGGTCGCGCGGTGTCGAAATGATCAAGACTTGACGGATACCCGCGAGCATCAGGGTCGATAGCGGATAATATACCATCGGCTTGTCGTAGATCGGCATGAGCTGCTTGCTGACTGCATACGTCAGCGGATAGAGCCGGGTGCCCGATCCTCCAGCGAGGACGATTCCCTTTCGATGTCCGTTCATCTATGCCCGCTCGCTTTCACAAGGAAAAACCGGTCTTGCGTTGGGCATTAATGGGCGCCGATGGACTGGATCACCACCTTAACTGTCTTGATTAGGATTTTTACGTCAAGCATAAACGAGCAGCTTCGAATATATCGAAGATCGAGCCTCACCATGTCATCAAAGGACGTCGTACTTCGCCCCTCCACCTGCCAAAGACCGGTGATACCGGGCTTTATCTCTAGAATTCTCCTGAGATGCCATGATTGGTATTGCTCAGCTTCGTAAGGGAGGGGTGGCCGCGGTCCGACCAGGCTCATGTCTCCCCTTAGCACATTGAAAAGCTGTGGAAGCTCATCAATGCTTGTCTTGCGAATGATTCTACCAATCCGGGTAACCCGTGGGTCAGATTTTATCTTGTACAACGGTTTCGTCATGTCCCCCTGATTGATCTCTTCAAGCTTGCCGTTGATAAACTTTGTGATGTAGTCTCGGTGGATTCTGTCATCCCTGCTGGAATGCATGGATCGAAATTTGTAAAAGGTAAAAGGAACTCCCTTTCTACCCAAACGGATTTGCTGGAAGAAAATGGGTCCTGGAGAAGTCGTTGTAATAAGCAATGCTGTAATTAATATTACTGGTGACAATATCAGTATAGCAAGCAGAGAACCTACGATGTCAACGCCTCGTTTCAATAGGTACCGAAGCGGGATCGATTCTGTAGAATCCTCAAGAAAGAAAGGAGAAAGCGTTTTTGGATCCTGTTGTTCTGCTGAGAACCCATGAAAGATCTGATCAGGAAAAGTCGCGGTGACGATTGAGAAAGGAGGCTTTTCATGTCCGTTAATGAGCTTGCTAACACATTGTTCCGCCCCCTTCTCGGTCGTATCTGGAAAAATCACGCCGATGACATTGTGATCGACGTATCCAATGATGTCGGTCTCCCGTAGGTATTCCGAAAGCGGGGTTATAAATTTCTCATAGTTATTCAGCTCATCACTCGCCTTGTTCTCAAAGTTGATAAGCGCAATAGTTAAAGGGGCCTTTGAGCGCTCTGCCCGGCGCTTCTCAATTCTCAAATGCTTCAGGAAGTAAGGCTTAGGAAGCAGCTTGGTCTGCAAGGAGCTTATCCTGTTATCACTACGATGCGTCATAGTAAGGTTATCGAAAGGTTGGGCACCCATGGTCGCTACGGCGTCACCGGCGGGGCTGGAAGTGCGTGTCAAATCCGAAAACTGAACAGTCGAGAAGTCCTTGGATTCGGATCTCATTGCAATTCCTTAGGCCGGCAATGTTGTTCAATCCAGTTGAAGGCATGGAATGTACCAATGGTTTGGTTTTCATGCACGCAAGGCGTCACGCAACGCTTGCACTACTCGATCCTGCTGTTCAAGGCTCATTCCTGGGAACAAGGGCAAGATGATGCTTGCGTCCTGCGATTCTTCGCTGTGCCGCAGTCGCTGACAGGATCCTCCAGGGCAGTCACAATGTTTCGACTTACCGCTACAAGACCAGCTACCGGGTGGATAGGCAACTTCTCGGTGCGAACACATCACCCCACGGCGGGTCGCCACACCGGCATCTAACATCGACTGCATCACTTGCCGCTGATTCGATTCCTCCGGGAGACGAACACAAAAGCTTTGCCAAGTGCTTCGCGCCCAATCCGGCTCGGCTGGTAAACCCATTCCTAGTATCTCGGAGAGGAGGGATCTGTAACGGGAAGCCAGCTCCCGACGCCTATTGATAATCTTAGGTAAACGTCTCAACTGCTCACAGCCAATCGCTGCCTGAATATCAGTCATCCGGAAATTAAAACCGAGGTCAGGGTAGGCCTCAACAATCACCTCAGAAGAATTATGCCGCGTGGTATCCGGGACGCTCATGCAGTGCTGCCGTAAGAGCCTAAAGCGGTGATCCCAATCGGCGTTGTTAGTGGTGAGCATTCCGCCCTCGCCGGTCGAAATGACCTTACGCGGGTGAAAGGAAAAACACGCGATGTCCCCATGTGGCTTGCCTATCCGCTCCCAGCTGTCTCTGATACGGATTTCGCTGCCAATGGCGCAGGCCGCGTCCTCAACCACCGGTACACCGTAACGCGACGCGATCTCCACAATCCGCCGTATATCGCACGGCATACCGAGCTGGTGTACGCACAAAATGGCTTTGGTGCGCTCCGAAATAGCAGCCTCGATGAGGGCCGGATCGATATTGAACGTGTCTTTGCAGATGTCCACGAACACCGGCGTCGCGCCACAGTATCGAATGCTATTCGCAGTGGCGATAAAAGAGTGGCTAACGGTGATCACTTCATCGCCGGGGCGAATACCCAACGCCAGCAGAGCCAAATGTAAGGCAGTAGTGCAGCTTGAAACGGCGCAGGCATATTTTGCTTCGACGTAGGCCTTAAACGCCTGCTCAAATTTCGCGACGCAAGACCCCTGGCTAACCCAGCCAGATCGCAGGACTTTGGTCGCGGCTTCGACCTCCTCGTTACCGATTGTCGGTTTGGCTATTGGTATCATCTATCAATCCCGATTGGCCACCATACTTGGCGACAACAAAATTAGAAATCTCGTCGAGCGCCGTATAGTCCAGAGCGTTGCATCGTCAGGAATAAATCAAGCCGTCTTACTAGTTGACTCCTGCCTATATCCCTTACTTCGGACGCGCTCGTTCTGCCACCATGCGACAAGACGACGGAGACCCTCCTCTAGACCGACCTGGGCCTTGAAGCCTAGCAGGCGCGTCGCCTTGTTCGTATCGGCAAGGCGACGCGACACAGGATTAACATTACGTTCCGGGCCGTACTTAGCCTCGAGATCTGACCCCATCACTCTAAGCAGGACCGCCGCCAAACCGTCTAGGCTGGTCTCGGTGCCGCTAGCGACGTTGAACACATCATCAGTGACGTCAGATTGCAAGGCCAGGATATTAGAGCGAGCCACATCCTCGATATAGACAAAATCCATTGTTGCTCTTCCGTCGCCGAGAACAAGCGGCGGCTGACCCGACGCGATTCGCTCCATCCATCGAACCAGTACCTCGGTGTACTTGCCGTGAATGTCCATACGCGGGCCATATACGTTGAAGTAGCGGAGCGCCACATACGGTAGACCATACATATCGTTGAACGACCGCAGTAATCCCTCGAGCATGATCTTGCTCGCACCGTACCACGTGCGGTTTTTATAGGGGTGATGGTCCTCGCACGTTGGGAAACTGTCGGCTGGGCCGTAAACGGATGCTGAAGAGGCGGCCACCACCTTTTTTACCTTCGCGGCATGCGCGGCTTCCAACACGTTGAAGCTCCCATCGCACATGACACCCAATGCCTCCCTCGGCTGCGCCGCGCACGCGGTAATTCGCAGTGCAGCCATGTGTATGACGGCGTCCACGCCTCGGGTCACTTTGTGCACCAGATCGACGTCACGGATGTCACCGCGGACCAGCGATACGCGGTGATCCTTCAATGCCCGCTCGACGTTGGCTATCGTGCCCCGAGCCAAGTTATCAAGAATAACGATGCGCGCTGGCGAATGTTTCTGCAGTAAGAGATCAATGGTGGTTGCACCGATAAGTCCGCAACCGCCGGTAACCAAAATGCTTGCTCCATCTATTTCCATGTTCTTCTTCTACCATTTTGCCAACGGTTGATTCCGAGGTTTCGAGCGGTGATCAGTACTTTCACCCTTGTCACGAAGTTCTTGAGCTCTCACAAACGTCATCCGCCTTTCGTCCACAAGGCTATTGAGTTGTTAAGCTTCACACTAACGTGCTCTTGATCACATCAGGATAAGGATACCACCGCAAGGGATTATCTATATTCACGTCCTCTCGGATTCTAAGAGCACTTACTTTTCCCAAATACAGGAAGTGCGTTCCCAAGCGAATTACTCTCACCACGTCGCAGAAAAAGTGAATTGGCAGGGCCGGAAACACAGGCGACCACTCATTCGCTTCAACTTGAAGACCAGCATGCTGTATCTTGTCTTTGTCCTGAGCAATGGATATGTTCCCCGCGTACCTCATTGCGTCGACAATCGTATCGTTGATGAAAGGCACTCCGCAGCCAAACCGTTTCGAATCATTCAGAGCACGCAGCGAGCCACGGGGGGCATAACGGATATTGATTTCTGCATAGGACACACAAATACCTATGCAAAGCGGTTGGCGAACAAGCATCGTGGTCGAACCACAGGGCATCAAGTTAGGCACACCACTTGAGTCCAAAGTAGCGATCATCCCTGCGGAGGAAGGAAAAAAACAGGGCCAGCGGGCACGGTCATTATCCACTTCTACTTGGTCTTCCGGTAACGGCGGCAGAAACTTTACCGCCATACCGTTTTCGATCCGGTCGTATTCAAATGTGACTGTATTCTCTGACGGGAAACGATATTTGGGCGAATAACCCTTTTGGTACTTCCCTTTTATCTGAGGCCGCGACTCGTGTACATTAATGTCCTGAAGTCCATTCGTGGGCGACCAGGTTGGTAGGGCTTGCCAGTAAATATGGGCATCGCCTCTCGAGATATCTTCTCGCAGCTGTATGGCTTCGATCTCGAAATAGTAGATGCGATGGCTGCCAAAATCAGTATAAGGTCTTTCGTAAATTGAGGCTCCAGTAAAATCCCTACCGGCTCTGACCAGACGTGCCTCATAGACCATGTATGCAGACTCAAAAACCGGCGAATCGTTCGTTATGGCCTTACGAACAGGTAGCCTCGAATGACGAATGCGCTTCTCCGCCTCGCCATCAGGTACCTGGTCGATGGAGGCCATCGCCGCATCTATATGCAAACCCGGTTCGAAATACTGAACAGCAACTACTCCACCTTTTTCCAGTATTTGCGTAAAACGGGTACGCGCATAATGACGTTCCGACAACGCTTGCGTGCAGAAACTAAGAGCCATTACATAGGGAAAGCGGTTAACAATAGACGCCCCGACGACCTTCTCAAGGGTGGTATTGTCCCCATCCGCAGTGCTAACAAAACAAACTGCTGACGGAAAGAAGCCCGGCCAACGGCTGTCCAGCGCGAGATCTTCCTTATCCTCAGGAAGGTGGCGCACATAAGCCCCATTACAGGTTTTGTTCCAGCGCGCATCCTCAGCCGGGTTGAAGTACGGCCAGCTGTACCTATATCTTTCTAGTTCCTCTGCGGACATAAATAGTCTCTTTGTTAACGGTATCTTCTGGCGACCTTGGTCAACTAAGTGCCGTATTCTCAGTCACACCATCTAGTAGGCGGTAACCATATGTTCTCATTTAGCTCTCGCCGGATTACCGATCATCGTTGAACCGGGAGCAACTGAATGGACCACATTGGCAGCCATTCCAATAATGCTGCCCTCCCCTATGCTTATGTTGTTTCGGATTGAGCTCGCGCTGCCAAGATAGCAGCTCTCACCAACCGAAACATGACCCGCGATGGTGACGTTAGCTCCTATTAGGGTGAAGTCACCAATACATACGTCGTGGTGGATCACTGAGTTTGGTAGCACAAAAATGTGATTACCGATTATTACATTTGCGGCTATGACCGCGCCCGCAAAAACGATCACATCATGACCGAGGGTTGTACGTTTCGAAACGATGGCGGCCGGATGGATGATGGTAGCGAAGCGCGAACGAGGCACATTAAAGCTGTTAATAATGTTCCTGCGGGCCCGGATGGTAGCATCCGAACCGATCAGCGTTATTACTTTGGTGTCTTTATGTTTCTCCAAGATTTGGCGCGAATATATTGGTATATCACCAAAAACAGGTTGCTGCCGTTCTGAGTCATCATCAATAAACCCAATGATCTCATAGCTACTTTCGATTGTATCTATGGCATCAATAGCATTCCCTCCAAAACCCAGAACTAGTATCGGTGCTTTAGCCATGCTTATACACACTAAACGGGTAGCGATAGCATCAGGCTATTGTCGATTACTCAAGGGCTTGCCGCGCGCGCCAATTCTCTCTAAATATTTCAAGGCAAATACCACGTACATTTTCAGCGGCACTGATGAATGCGGGTTTCCAGCACGCAATGGGTTCGCCGCTATCATGCTCATCTGCCCACGGAATGCGCGACAGCGGCGCAGACCGCTTCGATTTGGCCCTTCCGTAACTCCGGAAACATCGGCAGGGACAATAGTTCGTCCGCAGCTGTCTCCGTTACCGGTAAATCGCCAGCCTTGTAACCAAGCTCCATATAGGCTTTCTGCAGATGCACAGGAATCGGGTAATGGATACCTGTCGATATATTCTTTGCCTGAAGAAACTGCTGCACGCGGTCGCGTTTGGGTGTGCGCACCGCATACACGTGATACACATGCTTAGCATAGGGCGCCTCGATAGGCGTATGAAGATCCGTGCCTTGCAGGGCTTCGTTATAAAAAGTAGCGTGTTGACGGCGAGCATCGGTCCAGGCCTCTAGATGACGCAGCTTTACTCGCAAGATGGCCCCTTGGACACCTTCCATCCGATAGTTATAGCCCTTTATCACATGGTGATATTTGCGCTCCTGTCCCCAATCTCGCAACATCCTAATGGTAGCTGCATACTGCCTATTATTCGTTACGACGATTCCGGCCTCTCCATACGCGCCTAGATTCTTACCCGGATAAAAACTAAAGCACCCGAGATCGCCGATCGAGCCGATCCGATGGCCTTTGTATTCTGCAGCGTGGGCCTGAGCAGCATCCTCGATAACCACGAGCTTATGGCGTCGGGCAATCTCTATAATCGGATCTAAGTCGGCCGGCTGCCCATGCAGATGTACCGGCAGGATAGCCTTCGTGCGTTCGGTAATTGCCGCTTCCACCTGGCCAGGATCCATATTCAGTGTTTGCGAATCGACGTCCACGAACACCGGGCGGCCGCCGGCATAGTCGATGGCGGCCACCGTGGCCACGAAGGTACAGGAAACGGTAACGACCTCGGTTCCCGGCCCGACTCCCGCAGCTAGGAGCGCCAAATGCAATGCGCTGGTTCCGGAATTGACTCCGATACCGTACTTACCCCCGCAATAGGCTGCATACTCCTCTTCGAAGGCCGCCACCTCCCGGCCGAGCGTATACTCAGTGCTTGCCAACGATGCCCCGACGGCGGCCAGGACCTCCTCCTGAATACTCTCGTACTGCGCCTTAAGATCAATAAATGGAATCACGCGTTTAACCCTTCTTTAGAACTCATTTCGTATTTCGCGGCACCGGGAATGTAAACCCATCCAGCGACCACGGAGGAGATCAACACAACCGTAACTTCCGCTCCTTCGACAGTAATTTTATGCAGCCTGGGGTCTGAAACTCCTTGACACGGTCCGCCGCCGCAAAACCCCGGGGATTCCACCTATTTCCACCGGTCGCCCGCGTTCATTCATGGAACGGGTTGCCGCTTCCAAGACGCGCACGACCCTAACCCCCGCGTTCCCATCGCTGATCGAGGTTTCGCCTCGACTGATACAGCGAACGAAGTGTTGCCCTTCGACTCGGAGTGCCTCAGTGATCTCTAGCTGAGGCGCCCACATATCGCCCGTCCGATACCCTACCATCGTGTTATAGAGCGCTTCCTTGCTGCCGTTGACAGTAATCCCTTTGTCGTACACTTTTATCTTCTCACTGGGTTCCAGGTCATCGTAAACGATCATCTTTTGGCTTCCACCGATAAGTGTTCGACGCACTTTCACCGGTGCCAACCAATTCACGTGTATATGAGCGATCGCATTGCCGTCAAAAAACAAGGTCAAGTAAGCGGTATTCGCGAGCGTTCCCGAAACGTGGTTTACCCCAGTCGCCGAGACTGCAATTGGTTTCAAAGGAAATATGTAATCAATGATTGAAAGGTCATGAACTGCCAGGTCCCAGATCACATCAACATCGGATCGAAACAAGCCGAGGTTAATCCTGGTCGAATCATAATAATACAGGTCTCCTAGTTCACCATTCGTGACAAGTTGGTGAATCTTTCGGACAGCGCTTGTGTAAACAAATGTATGGTCGACATGCAGCAGCAGATTGCACTTCTTGGCCTCTGCGACAAGGCTGGCCCCCTGTTCAGCGGTTTCCGTAAGCGGCTTTTCAATAAACACGTGTTTTCCAGCGGTCAGCGCCCGTGAGGCCAACTCAAAATGACTGGATACCGGTGTCGCAATAACAATCGCATCGATTTCAGGATTCGATAACAGATCTCGATAGTCAGAGGTGATCTCAACAGTTGGATATCGCGCTTTCACCAACTCTAGTCTTCGCTCATCGAGATCACTTACGGCAACAACTTTGGCATCCGATACTTCCATAAAGTTGCGAACTAGGTTTGGACCCCAATACCCATACCCTATGAATCCGATCTTAATCATGAGCAATTCCTTTAAATAAACAAAAATCGTTACCAGATCTTGTGTATCCTCACTCCTTCACTGGGCATTCCCACGATCATGAGTTCTAGAGTTCTAGCAGCAGGGGCACTAATCATGCCGTTCTTCTTCGCGCCTAAAGATCCTCGGAAGCTGCTGCTTATTCTAAGTCGCCGACGAAATATACCGCGGGTCGAGAGACCGGTAGAAGCTCGCGCAAAGGCGGGGCGCAAGGTTTGTAGCTCTGCTAACCGATCCGAAAACGAATTGAGTGTCGTGGAACAGCGACGAATGATTCGTGCCGCTCGGTTAGCACAAACTAGCTAAGGAAGCTCTGCAAAAGTCTTGCGAGCAAGCCCAGATGCGCGAAGCCGCGGAGCGAGTCGCGAGACATATCAGGTAGATAGGCGAGCGACGAGCGAGCACGCGACAAAGCAGATGGGCCGCGCAGTAACTTTTGCAGAGCTTCCCTAAAAACTAAGGGATCAAGATTACCTACCAGTAAAGACGCGACACGAGGTATTCCGTGTCGTACTGGCCGGACCTCGAGATTACATATTTCGTTAAACGGCAACGCGAAAACATGGACAAACTCATGCGAGCTGCTTGGTTTTTCGAGTATCGCCAATGACCTTCGCGGGTACACCGGCTACGATGGCATGATCTGGCACATCGCGGGTGACAACTGCGCCGGCGCCCACGAGAGATCCTTCTCCTATGGTAACCCCAGCCAGAATAGTGGCATTGCTACCTATCGCAGCATGTGTCTTTATTCGTGTACGAATCACTTCCCAATCGGCGTCCGTTAGTAGGCCACCCCCGGGATTAACGGCCCGTGGATAGATATCATTGGTAAACATGACACCATGGCCGATAAATACCCCGTCTTCGATGTCTACGCCCGCGCAAATGAAGGTGTGACTAGATATCTTGCATCTAGCGCCGACAGACGCGCCTTTTTGTATCTCGACAAAACTGCCGATCTTCGTCCCCGGTCCGATTCGGCAGCCGTACAGGTTCACAAGATCGGGATGATGTATCACGACACCTTCGCCGAGCTGAACGTCGTGTGCGATCATTGGTACAGAGCTGACGGGCCAGGTACTTGTATTCCTGATCTTACGCGCATAGATCACCGCAGGGCGAAATCATCGACGTAGATGGTGGCGTTGAGGCTGCTGACCACCATCTGCACCTGGGCGTTGGATGTCCCGCTGGGCGCTACCATATTCCGTAGCGCTTTATCCCACTTGGACGTGGATGCCGTATAAACCTTGACGTTGTCCCTCCTAAGTATTGCATTGGAGGCGTTACGCCACCGCACGCGAACTGTCAAAGTGAACGCATCCGCTGTGGCGGGTATGTTTACCCAGCCTGCAAAGGTGTACGTCGTTGCGGTCAAACCAGTCACGACCTGGGTAATCGTGTAGTTCGGATTGTTCGTGGCGAGATGCCGGCCACTGTATGTACCGCTGCGTGCCAACACGTTACTGTGCGTGAACCGGGTGCTTGCGCTCCAGTTATCAGGCTGGGTGTTATTATTCGCATCCAGCTCAAATCCAGGATTCAAAACGCGATTCGTCTTTGCCATCGTAACAGTGACCGCCGGTGTTGCCTGTGGGGATTCGTTCCCGTCCCTATCCACTGCTGTCACAGTGTAGTCAAGGATCCCATTTGGCGCGAGCGTATCGTCGAACTGTGCGTTGGTAACAAGAGCATTATTTAAACGCGTAAACGATCCACTGCCGTTCGGTCCCCGATACACATCGTAGCCCGCAAGATCTGCTTCCGTATTGGCGGTCCAATTGAGGAACACACCGGAATTGGACGATGTACCGGTAAGGCCAGAAGGCTGCTCGGGAGGCGTTGTATCCGCCGTTGCCGGCAGCATCCGGATCCAAGACGCTACCGACGGCACGCCAGCCTCGTTCAGCACGAAAAGCATATAGTAGCCGGGCGGAGCAAGGTTTCCGTTTCCGGGCGCGTCCACGCTCAAGGTGTTAGCGTTCTGCTGAAACCCGAGGCTCAGATAGCGCTGATTCTCGTCGAATTGGTGCGTAACGGCCCCGGGCCGCACCAGTGCCACCGACTTAATCGTCGAGGTATCGACGAGACTTACTGTAAATCCGTCGGCATAAGCGACCTGTGAAGGGGCCGATGCAATTACGGGCCGGTCCCCCTTAAAAAGGTATGGGGGCGAATAAAATTCGGCCGTCGTTTGGTTCGGCCCACCATAACTGTCACCGCTACCCGCGACAACTACGCGACCATCCGGAAGAAGGAGGGCTGTCGAATGATACAGTCTCGGGCTCTGCATCGCCGCCATCGTCTGCCATGTTTCGGTGGTGGGCGACCAAAGCTCCGCTTCATACACAGCGGCCGACACATCCTTGCCTTCCGTGGTCACACCCCCGCCAGTTACCAAGACATTCCCGTCAGGCAGGACACTCAGTGTGTGGTACGCCCGTGGGAAGGCCATGGACGCCGTCTGCCGCCATGCTGGCGATTGCGCAGTCATGTCGAGCACGTGCGTCGTAGCCGCAGTCGCGTCGTTGGATACATCTGTCGTTGCCGCGGTTCCCGCTTTGAGCACTTTCCCTGGCCGGTACATCACGGCGCTGCCCCCGTCGATAAGCGCATCATCTACCGTTGTCCACCGTTGACTTACCAGGTCCAAAATGCGCGTTGGTGCGGGCAGCTCGCCAGCCCCCGCATTTAAAATGCGTCCATCCGGCAATACGAAAATAAACGGGTAATACGGGAACCCTAGCTTGGCCCCGGTAAGCTGCGTCCACAAATTCGTTTGTGGGTTATAAATTTCGGGAACGTCTGCGTAACAATCAAAACACGTCGTGCCACCGGAGGTTGCTAACACACGACCATCCGGTAGGGTCGTGGCACTTGGGTACCACCGCCTGTAAGCCATGGATGGCGTCGATGTCCAAGCCTCGGTCATAGGATCGAAAATCGCCGATTCGTTCGCGCCAAGAATTCCTCCGGCATTATCGTGACCGCCGACTACTAAGATACGGCCATCGGCAAGTGACGAATGGCCCGAACAGAAGACATTATAAGGAGCCGGGGCAGCTTTAAACGCTCCCGTAAGCGGGTCCCACAACGTGGCCGATGTGCCACCGCTATTTTCGCCGCGGTACATTAGAATCTTCCCCGTATGGAGCTGCACCATATTGACCGCAACCATCCCTAATTCAACAGGATCCGACCACTGACCGACGGTAGATCCGCCCGGCGGAGGCGGTGGGGGCGGCGCCAAGCCTATTGGCCTGACCATATCCGCTTGGATTTCGGTCGCTGCCAAGGCGCGGTCATAAATTCGTACTTCGTCGATAAGGCCTTGGAAATATTCCCCCCAAACACTGTTACCGCCAATGCGAAGCGCTCCCGTGGAGGAAAGAAGGCTACCCGCCACAGGCCGACTGCTGACCTGCACGCCATTGATATAAACGCGTAGGACTGACCCGTCGTAGGTAGCCGCGAGATTACTCCACCCGTTGAGCGTCAGCGCGGTCGGACCAGTCGACCCCAAATCAGAACCACCTATATTGACGTAGGTGTTCGGGTGAGAGGCTTGGTCACTCGCGTAAAGTGCATAGACGAGCCCTCCACTGCGTTCCTTGAGTAGCACCGTCCGCCAGGTACTCAAGGCCGTAGGATGCACCCAAGCCGATAGTGTCATCCCGGTTGTAAGATCCAAAGCGGCGGAATCAGCGACGGTAACAAGGTCGTTTGTCCCGTCGAAATTAAGTGTACCGCCATACTTTCCCACTGTGGTCCAGGTCGCCCCCGTGACGGTACCGGTGTGTGAATTACCGGATGCGTCGCCAGCGATTGAACCAACGCCCTCGTCAAAGGAATAGGCCCCCAAAAGCCCCGTTGATTGGCTCATCGCAGGTCGCGTGAAAGCGACGCACCCGACGAGGAGCACAACAAGAATCGAACGAAGCGGCTTTACCCGGCGCAGACTATTCTGCGATCGAACATGCGCCCGATGATCGGTAGGCACTTTTCGTTCTGGGTGGCACTCTAAACTAAGATCGCTCCGCATATGTACCTCTCGTAGTGAAGCTGTCAGGTCTAACCTTATCTATTGGAAACGAGCAGATTCTAATCCCCAAGGGATCAGAACCCGCGTGTTATGCATCCCTATCTGGTCACCACTCACACCTTCCCTACTGATAGGTCACTTGAACCGCTACTCTATCCAACGAAAAGTCGCGGACTGTAGAGGAAGCCACGTCGATGACGCGAACCCTGAAATTAGCGTTGGAAAAATCACCCGCAGTCCAGGTTCGCCCCCAAGTATTGGTCGCACCACCCAAGATATATGCAGCGGTCGTCGTAGTCAGGGTTGTCGTACTCAAGGCCGTGGTCCACGTTGTGCCGCCATCCGAGGAGAGTTGCACACACATCCGAGGCGAGTTGGCAGTGCTATCGACGCTCGCGTCCAGGCGGACCTCAATACCGCTGATCGATGCCCCGCCCGGCACATTGAAGTTGTAGTTGAAGTAGTTGTGCTTGTCCTTGCCCGCGTTGGTACATGACGTGTTGGTGTTCGTGCCACTATTAGTATCCACAGCAAACTGGTTATCCGCGATGTAGGCGTTATTCGGGGTGGTCTGGAACCCGTTGTTGTCGCCGGCACTGCTGGTAACCGCTGCGTTGGCGCTCGGGGCCAAGAAGCCGGTACTTGTGATCGGGGGAGCGGTCTGCACGGTCAGCGTAGTGCTCCCCGAGACGGTGCCCAAGGTCGCCGAGATAGTCGTAGTGCCAGCGCCCGTGCCCGCCGTTGCCAATCCGGCGGTATTGATGGTGGCCACTGCCGTGTTCGAGGAAGCCCAGGTTACCTGACTGGTGATGTCCTGCGTACTATTGTTTGAGTAGGTCCCGGTGGCTATGAACTGCTGCGTTGCCGACGTTTGGATCGTCGGATTAGCGGGCGTCACCGCGATCGACGCGAGTGTCGGGGCAGTCCCCGGAATGAATACCACGTCCACCCAGTAATTGCTGGAATTGAAGGTGTTGACGGGGAAACCGCCGGCCCCATACAAATATACGCCGTTTCCACCATTTGCTCCGTCTTGCAGCGCGTGCAATGGAGCGTTGTCAACCCCGGCGGTAAAGAACGGCTCATTGAGCGAATACCGTCCGTTCGGCGCATGGTAGGACGCCACATACACCGTGTTCACCGTCACCGCTACCGGGCTTGCAAAATTCACCTGCTGCCAGCCCGAGGCGGTCTCGGCCGTAAAGGTCGCCTGCGCCAGCAACGTCCCGGCGTTGCTCCACAGCTTACCCACATGCGTGCCGGTGTTCGTGCTGCCCTTGTAGAAGCGGATGCCGCATATAACGCCATCGGCATCCGACCGGAACTTCACGCCAACCTCCACCGCCGAAGTGTCCGCATCCGCCGCAATCGCCGGCACCGCCGATGTAGCAAAGATGGTGTTGCCAGTACAGGTGGCGCCGGTCGTGGTAGTAAACGACCACGTGTGGTTGGCGACGAGCGCGTTACCGGCGACATCCTTCACCCGGGGATCCGCCGCTCCGCCTTTGACGGTCGCCGTGTAGGTCGCCCCGTTGGCCAAGACACTGCTTGGTGTCAACGTCGCCGTCCGCGTCGCTGCGTTGTACGTTACCGTCGCCGTCACTAACCCGTTGGCCGCGTCCCGCAACTCTACGGTCGAGGGGTTGACCGTGGTCGCATCCATCGCCTCGCTAAAGACCGCTGTCACCGTGGTCCCCGGACTCACGCCCGTCGCACCACTCGCCGGTGTCGTCGAGGTCACCGTCGGTGGCGTCGTGTCAGCGGGCGCTATAGCAAACGACCAGGTTTGGTTAGCAGCGAGTGCGTTCGCGGCGACATCCTTCACCCGGGGATCCGTCGCTCCGCCTTTGACGGTCGCCGTGTAGGTCGCCCCGTTGGCCAAGACACTGCTTGGTGTCAACGTCGCCGTCCGCGTCGCTGCGTTGTACGTTACCGTCGCCGTCACTAACCCGTTGGCCGCGTCCCGCAACTCTACGGTCGAGGGGTTGACCGTGGTCGCATCCATCGCCTCGCTAAAGACCGCTGTCACCGTGGTCCCCGGACTCACGCCGGTCGCACCACTCGCCGGTGTCGTCGAGGTCACTGTCGGCGGCGTCGTGTCCGGCGCCGCGGCGGTCGTAAAGACCACATCCACCCAGTAGTTGGTCGATTGGAACGTACTGGAAGGAAAACTGCCGGTTCCATAGACATACACCCCATTACCTCCGCTCACGCCGTCCTGCAATGCATGCAGCGGCGCATTGTCCACACCGCCGGCGGCGAAGAAGCCAGTATCCGCCGCATATCGCCCATTCGGCGCATGGTAGGAAGCTACGTAAACGGTATTGCCCGTAACCGCCACCGGCGTGCCGAAGTCCGCTTGCTGCCAGCCCGACGCGGTCTCGCCCGCAAAGGTCGCGGTGCCAAGCAAGGTTCCGCTGCTACTCCACAGCTTACCGACGTGTGTGCCCGTATTCGCGCTGCTCTTGTAAAACCGGATACCACAAACAAAGCCATTGACGTCCGACCTGAACTTCACGCCCAGCTCAACCGGGGTCGTATCAGGATCCGTAGGATTAGCCGGCACTGCTGTGGCAGGCCAAACGCTACTCCCTGTGCAGTTACCCGGCGGCTGTCCGGAACCAACCGTGACGCTAACACCGGCACTCGGCGTTCCGAGATTCCCGCTGTCGTCCACCGCACGGCTCCGAATCGTCACATTTCCCGATGCACTGGGGAGCCAGCTAAAGCTCCAGTTGGCGCGGCCAGTGGCTGCAAACCACGTGGTTCCGCCGTCGACCGAGACCTCGACACCCCCCACGACACCGCCGCCGCTGTCCGCTGCCGTTCCGCTGATGGACACCGGACTTCCCTGCGGTACGTTCGAGCCGTTGGTTGGCGAGGAGATCGTGGAGCCGGGAGCAGTCGTATCGGTCGATGCGGTCGCGGGAACCAAGCCTGACTGCAGTGTGGCCGGCTGAACTCCCATGTCCGCAAATAGATTCACGGTCGCCTGCCGCATGCGTACATCCGCTGCAGCGCTACCGTTATCGTGATTACTATCCAACCCCCAGGACCACTGGACAGTACCGGATCCGAACACCAGGGCGCCGCTATTGTGCCGGTAAAGCGTCAGATGATGCGTCGCCGTCCCCGATCCGAAGGTAGACCCGAAGTCCAACAGCACCGGCGCATTCGGTACCACAGCGGTCGACATGTGGAATAGGCCGGCCGGCCGGAATCCGTTGTCAATATCTTCGTCCCATTCGTAGCCCAAGGTTCCAAAGGGTAAGGTGGCCGTGGCTCCTGCCGCGAGGTTTGCGATGCTGGTGTTGCGCCAGAAGCGCATCTTGCCGTCTTCCGCCGGCACCCGAATCGAGGTCGTGGCGCCGGCGTTTACCGTGAAAAGCGTGCCGGTCAGGGCATTTTCCGGACGGCCGCCGTCCGCGGGAGGGCTGAAACGCGGGTCGCGCCAGGTGCCGGTCCAGACGTTGGGCAACGGATCGATCTTGGCGTTGGCGTGCGTCTCCTTGTAACACACGAGCGTGCGATACGGCGTCCCAGAACCATCGATGCTGTTTTCCCAGCGGGTCTTCCAAAAAACCTCGTTGCCGCTGAAAAAACCTAAGTCCACGCCGGCGTTTCGAGCCGCTTCAACGCTTGCGAGCTGTCCATTAGACCAGTATTCGTCGTGACCGACCGACAGGAAGAGCTTATGGTTGCGTATCAACGCGCCCCGGCGATCGCTGTCGACTCCGGTAGAGTAGCTGACGTCGTAACCATTGGCCTCCAGCCACCGGACCATCGGGTATTCGGCGTTGAATACCCAATCCTGGCCGTTATCGACCGTGCGGGTGTTGAACGGCCGATTGTAGCTGACCTTGTAAGCGCGCCCGGCCGGCGATCCGGTATAGAGGCTATTACCCCCGTAATTGTTATATGCCTGCCAGGTCGTATCCGCGGTTTGGAACAGCACATCCGAGGTGCTCGCATCGTCGCGCACGATAAAGACGATGTGGCTGGCGCCCCCGGTGCTCGTACGCACCGCCCTCGCAAAGTAGATCCCGGACGTGGCGTTAGCCGGCACGGCCCATGAAGCGGAGACCGCCCAATTGCCGCAATCGATGAGTCCTGTGGTCGCATTCGTGAAACAGTTCGGTTGGTTTTGCGTCAAAGTAACCGAATCCGGCACGGTAGCGACCTTGCGAGCTCCCCTCCCACCGTAGTAGCCCATGCGGTAGATGTCGAGACGGTAAGCGCCGGTCGCATTCGCATCGATCTTGAAGAACACGGTCGCGCCCCGATTGACACTGATCTCAGTAGCAAAACCCTGGAGGCTCGGATCACCGACACCGCCGATGTCCCACTCGCTCGACAGGTTGCCAAGCTGGCAGTTTTCGGCCTCGATCGCGTTTGCCGGGGCTGCACAACTCGCTGCTACCTGTGGTCCATAGGTACTCAGCAGGGAGGCGCAGAACAGCATTGCAAGGTGGGTAAATCTACGGGGCATTCGGTTCTCCATTTCGTTCTCCAATCCTATCGCCGGTCTTAGGCGTTGTTGTTTTTCCATAAGCGCTTGCAGTCCTACCACATGCGCTGTCCATGCATAGCCGTCTTCTCCGTCGGCCACCCCGGTTAACGCAAGGCGAAGTCATCGACGTAGATGCTTGCGTTCAAGCTGGTCACCACCATCTGCACCTGTGCGTTAGTGGTCCCGATAGGTGACACCAAGCTCACTAAGGCCTTATTCCAGCCGTTCGTGGATGCGTTGTACACCTTGACGTTGTCCGTCCTAAGTATCGTGTTGAGGAGACTACGCCAACGCACGCGAATCGTTAAGGTGAACGCATCGGCGGTAGTCGGTATGTTGGCCCAGCCTGCGAAGTTGTACGTCGTACCCGCGGCTAGGCCCGTCACCACTTGAGTAAGCGTATAGCCCACATTGGTGGCCGCCGAATGCTTCATAGCAAAGCCACCGCTTCGCACGAGTTCACTGCTGCGCGTAACCGCCGCATTCGTGTTCCAGCTGTCCGGGCGGGTGTCGCTGTTGGCATCGAGCTCAAAACCCGGGTTCAGGATCCGATTAGACTTGGTCATGGATGCACTCGTCGTAGCAGAAGGCGCTGACTCATTGCCCGAGCTATCGACCGCGGTCACCCGATAGTCGCTGGTCCCGTTGGGGGCAAGGGTATCCTCATAGGAGGGGTTAGCCAATGCGGTCAGGAGAGTGCCGTTCAATCGAGTGAAGGAACCGGCCCCACCGGCGCTGCGGTAGGCGTGATAGCCCGCAAGGTCCCCCTCGGTGTTCGCGGTCCAGCGGAGCGTGATGCCGCTCGCCGATGGCGTCGCCGTAAGCCCGACCGGCGCCATGGGCGGTGTCGTAAGCACCGCCGCGGTGGTGAAGGGCCAGGTGACGTTGGAAGCGAGCGGGTTGCCGGCCACATCCTTCACCCGCGGATCCGCCGTCCCGCCCTTGACGGTGGCGGTATAGGTTGCTGAGCCGGCTAATGCACTGGTCGGCGTCAGTGTTGCCGTATTGGCGTTGTAGCTGACCGTAGCCGCTACCAAGGCGTTGGCTGAGTTCCGCAGCTCGAAGGTCGAGGTGTTGACCGTCGCCGGAGCCATCGGCTCACTAAACGTCGCGGTGACCGTGGTGCCCACGTTGACGCCCGTAGCACCATTTAAAGGCGTCGTCGCCGTCACCGTGGGCGGCGTCGTGTCAGAACCCGCGCTGGTCGTAAAGACCACGTCCACCCAGTAATTGGTCGCTTGGAAGCTCGAGGTCGGGAAAGCGCTGCTGGCGCTGTAAACGAAAACACCGTTGCCTCCGCTCACACCGTCGCTTAATAGATGCACCGGCCCGTTGTCGACGCCGGTACTGGCAAAGTATGAGGAATCGGCTGCATAGTTCCCATTAGGTGCATGGTAGGAGGCCACATAGACGGTGTTAGCGGTAACCGCCACCGGGCTTGAAAAGTTGACCTGTTGCCAGCCTGAAGCGGTCTCGTTGGTGAAAGTCGCCGTCGCCAGTTGCAGCCCGGCGCTAGTCCACAAGGTACCGCTGTGGGTGCCGGTATTGAGATCTCCCTTGTAGAAACGTATGCCGCTGATGAAGCCATTTACGTCTACCCTGAACTTGACACCGACCTCGATAGAATTGGGATCTGAGAACGATGGATTGGTCGGAGTAGCCGAACTGTTCCAGCCGCTACAGGGACAAACTACCGGCGCCGCGGTGGTGAAGGACCAGGTGACGTTCGCGGCCAGCGCGTTACCGGCGACGTCTTTTACCCGCGGATCCGCCGCTCCGCCCTTGACGGTGGCGGTATAGGTTGCTGAGCCGGCTAATGTACTGCTCGGCGTCAACGTTGCCGTGTTGGCGTTGTAGCTGACGGTCGCAGGTACTAGGGCGTTGGTTGAGGTCCGCAGCTCGAAGGTCGAGGTGTTGACCGTCGCCGGATTCAGCGGCTCGCTGAAGGTCGCGGTCACCGCCGTGGTGGGACTGACGCCGGCCGCGTTATCCGTCGGCGATTTCGTGATCACCGTCGGCGGTGTCGTATCAGGACCCCCGGAGCTGGTCGTAAAGACCACATCCACCCAGTAGTTGCTGGCCTGGAATGTATTCGTAGGGAAGCCACCCGCCCCATAGACGTACACACCATTACCCCCGCTCTCCCCGTCTCTTAGGAAATACAAGGGGCCGTTTTGAAAACCGCTGCTCGCAAAATAGTTACTGTCAAAAGCATAACCTCCGTTCGGAGCATGGTACGAAGCGACGTAAACGGTATTGGCCGTGATCGCTACGGGGCTAGCAAAGGTCACCTGCTGCCAGCCGGAAGCGGTTTCGTTGATAAAGGTCGCCGTCGCTAGCTGTGTCCCCGCCGCTGTCCACAGTTTACCGATATGCGTGCCGGTGTTCCCGCCGCCCTTATAAAACCGAACGCCGGTGATAGAGCCGTCCAAATTAGACCGGAACTTGACGCCAAGCTCGACGGCATTGGGATCGGAGGCCGACGGATTCGTCGGGGTAGTCGAGCTGCTCCAGCCATTGCAAGAGCTAGAGCAGGGTGTCGCTTCCGTTGTGAAAGTCCAAACGAAGTCCGAGACCATCGCAAGGCCGCCAGCATCTTTCACCCCTGTCGGGCCACCTTTCACGGTCGCCGTATAGGTCGTTGAGGCTAGTAAATTAGAGCTTGGGTCCAACGTCGCGGTTCGAGTTGCGCCGTTATAGGTGACCGTAGCGGTAACCAATGTGCTGCCGGGACCGCGTAGTTCAAATGTACTGGTCCCGATCGTAGCTGGATTCAGATCCTCGCTAAAGGTAGCGGTAACGAGCGCTGCTTGGCTAACACCGGTGGCGCCGGCACTCGGCGAATGAGAAACCACAGTGGGGGGCGTCGTATCCGGCGCGAAGCTTGCCGCATAGGTCCCCGACAACGCGGAAACCACCGCATAGCTCACGCCTTTGATGATCTCGGTCGTGAATGCAATTGAACTGCCGTTACGCGTGATCCCCGTAAGAACGGCGCCGCTCACCACTCGCGGCACGAGCGCTTGCAGTCCGTTGGCAGCGCTGTCCCGGGTGACGCTAAAGCTCAGGGTGTTTCCGTTCCAGGAGAACGCCCCGAACGAGGAGTTGTTGCGGCCATCCAGCCATGCCAGCATCTGCCGGCTCGACACGACTGGTACACTACGGGCAAGGGCCGAAGCGACCACCGCGTCCGCTTCCGGGATTTGCGGGACGTCCGTGTGCGCATTGACGGTAAAGGCCCCATAGTAGCCTTCGGGACCCAGCGCCCGGTCCAATAGCGTATTAACCGTAAACGGATATTGCTGCCCCGACTCGTCGGTCATCTGCGTCGTGGCGTTGTAAACATCGACCAGGGTACCGTTGAGCTCGGCGAACCGCATGGGCATACCCGAACCGGTGAACAACCCCGGGCGGTTGAGGGCCCAGCTCGGGGGCCAAAAATAATAGCTCGTGTCGAGGCGGATCCCATGATTGAACTGAACGTTCGCTCCAGTTACCCAGTCGCTCCACGCGATACAGTGGTGGCGCTGCGTTATCGGAACCGGGATACTTGAGTAGTTGGCAACCCAGTCAGCGATTTGTTGGGTATAAAAATCTTCAAGCGATGCGGGTGTAAAGTCGGCGCAGCTAGTATTAACGTGCAAACCCACTTCGAAGCCGGCCGCGTTGAAGGCCGCGGCTTCTGCATTCGTCAAGGTCGGCGTATTCGGAAATACATACGAGGTGCCCCTTACACACTCCCAGTCGGCCACCGAGCAGCCGGCCGGACTCGACGAAATAAACTGATTGAATCGACCTTCGGTCCCCCCATTGCCGTGATCGTCACCGGTCATGATGACCACCGCCTTCTCACCACGAGGGAAATACCAGAATCGCGGCAAGGGCTTCCGATCCAGGTTCATGTGCAGGATCAGGTTTGCAAGCAGCCGCTGTTGCTCGTCTGCCTGCGGAATAGCTACCTTGTTCAGATCGACCCAGTCCGGCTTCGGATCTCCAGTGGCGTTTCCGAAGAACTTGTCGTCCGAGCGGATAGGGGTGAATCCATCGCGTTCCTGCGCAGCCCACGCGGGGTTGCCCTGCCGCGTGTATACGATGGATGTCGCCAAGTCGTAAGTAAAGGCCGCGGCCTGGCCGCCATTCGCCCCGACGCTACGCAGCGTTACCGCAGGATTCGCCGTTGCTGTGGTCGCGTCAGCGTAAAGTGTCGCAAGGCTTGAGGCGCCGTTCAGTGTGTACCGATCCGCCGTACCGTGGAACTGAATGGTCTGGCCGACGATCCCGCTGCCAGGCGACTGGCTCGTATCGACAAGGAGGTAAGCGTTGGCCGATGTAGCGCCTGCGGCGGAGATCCCGAGCAAGCCCGAGAGCTGCGGATCAGGCCGCATGGCAATTAAATTACCACCCGCGCTTACCCAGTCAGTGAACATCCCGACTTGAGCGAGCGAAAGGACCACAGGCGCCAGGATGACCACGTCGTAGCTCGCTAGCGTCGCCGAATTAATGGTCGCAATATCGGCAACCGCGAAGGCGTTGAGTCCCTCGTTGCGCAATATTTCCGCATAGAATTTTCCAAAGGTGGAAGAACCGGAAGTAATAACGAGGATTGGCCCGCCTGGACCCTGATTAGGATCGGGCAGTTGCGCAGCGGCTGCAGGCACCAACAAATCTAACAACCCGCCAACGATACTCTGGGCCGCAGATATAATTGACCTCGTAGCAATGTGATTTGTGTCTGTGCCGCCACCGGCAGGCGTAAGAGCGCTCAGCGGTGATGAGGTGCGTGTAGATCTACCGGCGCGCGGTCGCAGTTTAGGCCTCGATATTCTTACTTTTCTCCCACCTTCCATAGCCCATTCCGTGATCTGCGCATCCTCGTCCCCGACAATCAAACTGCCGGCCGGGTGGAACACGAGCGCATTGATAAACCGTGTATTTCTTGGAAGGATTTTACGCAAGTTACCAACGGCTATATCCCACACTAAGATCCTCGTGTCTTCTCCTGAACTCACTAGGTCCCGGCCATCCGGACTGAACGCAATCGTTCTAACAGCAGCCTGATGTCCTCGAAGGGCGCGTACTTGCTTTCCAGTCACAGCGTCCCACATCAGGACTTGAAAATCTTCACTGGCGCTAGCCAATAACCTGCCGTTTCGGCTATATGCGACCGCGTTGACCTCGCCCGCGTGACCGAGTAGCGTCTTAAACAGTTTTCCGGTTGCAACATCCCATAGAAGTACACGCCCATCCGCACCTCCACTAGCCAAACGTTCCCCGTCCGGGCTGAAAGCGAGCCCATTGACGAAATCTGTATGGCCGGAGAGGATTCTGCTCAGTTTACCGGTTGCCACGTCCCATACCATGATCCGCGTTTCTTCACCGGCGCTGGCTAGGAATTTACCGTCGGGGCTAGCGGCAATCGTCCTGATTGGATGTTCATGGCCCAACAAAATCTTGCTCTCGTCGCCGGTTGCTACATTCAGGATACTGACTTCGGTATCCCTACCGACGCTGACCAGTTGTTCCCCGTCCGCAGTGAACGTAATGCCGGTAACACCGGCGCCGTGATGTCCTTGCAGCGCGAACAGTTCTCTTCCGGCAGAATCCCAAAGTCGGACCGCGCTGTCCTCGCCTGCTGTTCCCACGCGTGTTCCATCCGGACTTACGGCGAGCGCCCTGATCCCCTTCCAATTGCGTGCCCGGGCTCGTTTACGAGTGCCCCGTAGATCCAAGTCAGCGACAGCGCCTGCCTGGCTTGCGCTGCTTTGATTTGGGAGTTCTGGATCAATAACAGGTGCCAAGTCGGCAGCAGACGAACTGTTGACGGTATTAAGGGTTTTACTACTGAAATCGGTAGTCTGGAAAGCCAACGGGTCGGATCCGAAACCCACAATTTGGTGGGCAAGCCGTTTCACCCCGCCTGCGAGGTCCCAGACTATAGCCTGCCCATCGTTACTTACGCTCGCTAAAACTTGTCGATTCGGATTAAAAGCAATCTCGGCAATTATGTCCTTATGCCCGACAAAGCGTTGGCGTAGATTGCCACTCGCCACCTCCCACAATAGGATCCGGTTGCCATCACTCACCCCGGCTAGCGTCCTACCGTCCGGGCTGAATACAAGACCATGAAAATCGGCATCGCCCCGGCTCAAGAGGGATAAGCGTTCTTCGCCGGATGTTACATCCAAGAGCTTGACTCGTGCGTCGATTCCGCCAGTCGCGAGAATGGACCCGTCGGGGCTAAAAGCAAGGCCGTTGATGGGGGCACGCTGACCGGTTAGAATTTGTCTATCATTACCGAACTCTAAGTCCCACACGCTGACGTTAGCCTCCCGGTCTACGCTGGCCAGCGTCATGCCCACCGGACTAAACGCGAAACCAGTTACCGCGGTACGGTTAGTAAGAGTTACGAGTTCTTGGCCTGATGTTACATCCCATAGCCTGATTCTCTCGTCCTCACCACTGCTGGCTAAGATAGTTGCATTCCGGGCAAAGGCGATTCGACTGACGGCGTCGCCGCTAGACAATATCCATCGCTGCGAGCGTGACTTTACGTCCCAAATCAAAATCTGTTTGCCATCGGCAACACCGGCCACGGATTCGCCATCAGGGCTAAAGAGAAGGTCAGTAACCACACCGTTAGAGGCACCGCTTAGAATCCCGCGTACCTGTCCGGACGGCATGTCCCACAGTGTGATCGTATCTTCAAGCACGCAAGCCAGGGTTTTGCCATCTGGGCTAAACGCAAGGTCCGCAACGACAGAACCAAGCGGACCCGGTCCAATCAAACGTTGCTTACCCGACAGCAAACTCAGCAAAACGATTTGCCCATCATCTGTCGCGCTTGCTAAGGAATTGCCATCAGGGCTAAACGCAAAGCGGTCGTGATTCGCGCTTGTTGACGATACTGGAAGGGTTGTATTGGGATTTGCCGAGGCAACGTTGACTTCGGATACGAGTGCTAGAACGTAAATTAGCACCACTGTAAACACGAACACCGTGCCCGTGAGGCTAATTAACCGAACGATGCGATTCCTTGTCATTTTCTTGTTCCTCCTAGAGTGCCGATCATTAGGTTGGAAGTTAATTTGAGGCGGATTGATCCAGACGGGAACAAATTTCCACCGTATGCCCGTCAGGCCGGGCGGATTGATCAAACGGCGTTCTAAGGAACTGACCGTCTCTCTCAAACTTGCCCGGCGAAATAGCTCGATTGCAAGTGAAACCGTGAATGATTCTGAACGAATTCGGTGCGAAACAACGCTACCGCCCTACAAAACGCCTTCGCGTTTCGTATAACAAGCCGCTCTTTGCTACAGGTTGTCGACGCTTCTGAGCTACTTCGTCGACGGTGAGGCGGAAAGAAACGCCTCAGGCACACCCTAAACTAAGCTAGGTCTAGCAGGTTCCGCGAGACCGTCACAGCAGTTTCCCGCCCCAACATCTTAATCAGGATCATCACGCGCTCTTCTCCCGATTCACCCCATACGATCGCCTGCAGATTAGCGAGCGGCCCCTTTTCAATCATCACGGTGTCGCCCCTCTGAAACGCCAGTCGCTTTTGGGTATGCAGACCGGTACGCGTATCGGCGTTGCACTTTATAGAGTCAACAACTACGCCGGGAACAATAGCCGGCTCCTCTGTGAAACGCACGAAGTTCTGTACACCGCTTGTATAGCGAACCGGCCCCATGTTGTCATAGCCGGGCCGGAGGTGTATGAACAGGTAACGAGGGAACAATGGCTCGATGATCTGTACCCAGCGTTCATATCGCCGGCGTTGTTGATAGATTAAAGGCAAATAGACCTCGTAGCCTTGGCGTTCGAGGTTTTTCTCGGCAACCGTTTCTTTTCTCGGTTTGGTGTGAACAAGGTACCAATTTTTTACGATATCCATATCTGTCATCGCGCGGAGCCGAATAGCGTTATGTAAAAAAATATACTTTTTAGCCGAATCTAAAAACTCTGTGCTGTGAAATTTTTCACAAAATCTGCTAGAGCCACTTGTCCCGTGCGCACGAATCGTCGCGATACGTCTCGCCTTTGCGGCGCGCCTGTCATTCCACGACAACGGCCTTAGCGCATAGGCTCCGCACGCTCAAGTACAACCATCACATGGAACCTAGGACGAACTTCATTTTGCGCGTAGCCTTCGGAATCGTTACCCCAATGGAGAGGTCTCTACCTACTTTACAACAGTCGCGTTGCTTGGCCGTATGCTAGGCAAGCGGTATACCATGTCATCTAATTGCGCGCACCAGTAGGGCCCAGCGATATAAACGGCACGCGTTGGTTGACGGGGCCGGTGGTTTACTGTCGGACCACAACGACAGTATTCCTATATTTTCCCAAATTCGCTCCTCGCGACCGCTAACCCTTGCGTACCGTTGGAATTTGGAACCTTCAACGCGTTACCAGCACATTGTCGCTACTCGGCAACGAATCTTTGCCCGCGCACGAAGCGGTCACGCTCATCGAGCACTTTGACTTTTGCGTGACTTGACGTTCCAACGTCTGGACGTTAGGCTAAGCCCATGGAAACTCAAAAGCGTGCTACTGTTTATTTTGACGCCGAGGTCCATCTAGCTCTTCGGCTGAAAGCCGCAGCTTCCCATCGCTCCATTTCGGAAATGGTTAACGAGGCGGTCAAAGTGATCCTAGCGGAAGATGCTGAGGACCTCGCGGCCTTCGAGGATCTCAAAGGCGAGCGCAGCATTTCGTTCGAGTCCTTCGTAAAAGATTTGAGACGGCGTGGCCGAATATAGGCTACTCATCAAGGCGTCGGCCGCGAAAGAGATTGATGCCATTGGCTCCAAGAGGGATCGCCGACGCATCATTGCTCGAATCGCGGCGCTCTCGGAGGAACCTCGCCCCTTGCGGAGTGAGAAGCTTGCAGGTTCCGAGAGTCGCTATCGTGTTCGCCAAGGAAACTACCGTGTGGTGTACGCTGTGGATGACGCCGCGCGGGTCGTAGAGGTGGTCAAAGTCGGTCATCGCCGTGAGGTTTATCGCAAAGGCACCTAACTCACGTCCCTGTGGATGCCCACAGATATTGCACGAACATTCGCCAGGCCAGCGGTGGCGGCTGCATACGATTTCATCGAGGGCTTTTATGGCCGCGAGAAGGTCCGGCAATCGTACTAGCAGTGGAGGATCGTCGCTAACTTTTAGGCCGACGAAAAAACTCAACGCAATCCAATGCAAAATCTGCTGATTACGGTTTTTACGATCCTGGTCATCGCGTGGTTGCTGCTGACGTTCGCCTTGTACGTGTTTCAACCCAATTTCCTCTATTTTCCCACGAAAGCACTGGTTGCGACGCCGAAGCAAATCGGACTGGCGTATAAATCGGTTTACTTAAACACCGGCGATGGCGCGCGTATTCACGGCTGGTATGTGCCCGCGGACAAAGCGCGCGCTACGGTACTCTACCTGCATGGGAACGGCGGAAACATCTCTCACCGGCTCGCCGCGCTTCAAGCATTCCACGCCCTGGCACTCAACACTCTCATCGTTGATTACCACGGCTATGGCTTGAGCGAGGGCGATCCGAGCGAAGACGGCACCTACCAAGACGCCGAGGCCGCCTGGGAACACCTGACGCGCACCCGCGGCCTCGCGCCCGAGGAAATCATCGTCTTCGGCGAATCGCTGGGCGGGGCCGTCGCCGTCTGGCTGACCACCCGCTACCGCCCGGCCGGTATTATTCTCGAATCGGCCTTTACGTCCTTGCGCGATCTGGCAAAGCGGTACTATCCGTTCGCCCCAGTGGACCTGTTACTGCGGTTCTACTACCCCACCTTGGAACGCATCGCTAAAGTCGCTTGCCCCATACTTATCGCCCATAGCCGCGACGATGAGATCGTACCCTTCGAGCACGGCGAACTGCTGTATAAAGCGATCACGGCTCGCAAGACGTTCCTGGAACGCACGGGCGGCCACAACGACGCCTTCAGCGCGGATGTTAATCACTACATGCCGACCCTGGGCCGCTTCATCTCCCGGGTGCTCGCGCTCGCGGACGACGCAGCCAAGGTGCGGCGTTCTTTACCCTAAACGCATTGCGGCATCGGTTTTGCCTCAGATGCCGGTACCGATTGTGCTACAATCGGCCGCGGAATTCGCTTCTGTTCATACACCATGCGGAAACGTCGTATGTATAAGGTGATCTTTCATAACCAAGGCCGGGTCTACGAGATCTACGCAAAGAACGTCGTGCAGAGCGGTATGTACGGCTTTATCGAGGTCGATAAGCTGGTGTTCGGAACGCGCTCTAC
>JBOIDL010000001.1:377-73280 GCA_050740435.1 Gammaproteobacteria bacterium | reverse complement strand
TGGCCAAACGGCCTCGGAGCCTGAGATCTTCATCCGCCCCCAACAGACCCTCGAACACATAGTCGGTAATGCCGCTGCTGACGGTGTCCGCGTTGAGGATCGGGTTTAGGATCTTGGCATCGGCGGCCGAGGCTTCGATATACTTAAGCAAGCGCTTGGGATTGCCGGCGGATTGCCGATCATAGCTGGGCACCCAGAAATAGGCCTGTAACAGGGCCACGAGCAGTACCGAGGGAACGGCCAGGAACCAGCGTCTCAACGCCATCGGCTAACCTTCGCGGAGCCGCGCACTCCGGGGTATCGACGGCGTAGCTCGAAGACCATGGCTTGTATATGATAGCGCTAGGTGTGCATGAACGGGTAACGCGTAAAGAGCCATCAAGCTTAGGGGAATATTCAATGGGATTTCTTGACGGAAAACGGGCCTTGATCGTGGGCGTCGCCAGCAACCGTTCGATTGCCTGGGGGATCGCCAAGGCCATGCGACGCGAGGGCGCGGAGCTTGCGTTCACGTTTCAGAACGAGCGGCTGAAAGAACGCGTCGAGGAACTCGCCGCCGAATTGGGTTCCACCATCACCGTCGCGTGCGACGTCGCCAGCGACGCCGAGATCCAAGCGCTGTTCGATCATTTGGATGACTATTGGGATCATCTCGATATTCTGGTACACGCGGTCGCCTTCGCGCCACGAGAGCAGCTTGAAGGCCACTACCTCGACACCGTCACTCGCGACGGTTTCCGCATCGCGCACGAGGTAAGCTCGTATAGTTTTTCCGCGCTTGCCAATGGGGCGCGGGGGATGATGAACGGCCGACAAGGATCTCTCTTAACCCTGACCTATCTCGGCGCTATCCGCGCCATGCCTAATTACAACGTCATGGGGATCGCCAAGGCAAGCCTCGAAGCGAACGTAAGATACATGGCGCACAGCCTCGGCCCCGAGGGGATCCGTGTCAACGCGATTTCCGCGGGTCCCATCAGGACCCTTGCCGCCGCGGGCATCACGGGATTCCGTAGGTTCCTCGATCATGTCGAGAAGACCGCACCTCTGCGGCGCAATATCACGATCGACGAGGTTGGAAACGTTGCCGCGTTCCTGTGTTCGGATCTCGCCTCGGCAATCACCGGCGAGATCACCTACGTCGATGGCGGTTTTAATATCGTCGGGATGGGAGGCGTTTGATCATAAGTTTTCCGAAAAAATCGCGATATCGGCATGCCGCCGTAAATCGCTCATGAGATCCCGCCACTCCTGGTTGCTGGTATTGCGCAGGAGCTCGTCCGTTAATTGCTTACGCCGTTCTGCGTCCACGGTCTCGACCTTATCAACGTCCAGCAGCGCGATGAGCGCATAATCCCCGCTGTCGAGCACGCTACCGCCATAACTAGCCTTGCCTTCGTTTGGCCGTGGTAACTTGAACGCCATCCGCCGAACAACGTTATCGACGCCGGTGTCATCGCGGCCAAGCTTTTTCTTCTCCACCCATTTTAAACCTTCCTTGGATGCAAGTTGCTCGCGGCCTTCGCCGCTCGTCAAGCGCTGCAATAGCGCCTCACCTTGCGTTTTCGCCGCCGCTTTGGCTTTATCCGAGGAAATGGCTGCCTTAATGTCGTCCTTCACCTCGTTGAGAGGCCGCAATTTTGCCGCTTTATGCTCTTTCACGCGGATCACGACGATATGATTGTCACCCAGCTCCAACGGCTCGCTATTCAAGCGCTCCTCCAAAACCTCGGGACTGAAGGCGGCATCGCTGACCTTTTCATGCGCGCCGATCCCCTCGCCTCCGGTACGCCCGAAGTAAGCGCTTTCTTGGACCTTCAATCCCGAGCTTTGCGCGGCGACATCCAGCGTATCGGGATGTTCGTAGACCAGTGTCTCGATCTTTTCGCTCAAGTCGAAGAACCGCCGCTCGGCTTGCTCGTTACGGTAGTTTTTTTCGATCTCTGCGCGAACCTCTTCGAACAATTTTGTCTTGCTGGCCTTAATCCCGTCTAAGCGGATCAGGTGAAATCCGAAATCGGTCCGCACCGCGCCCGAGATCTCTCCCGGCTTCAGCGCGTAGACGGCTTCCTCGAACGGCGGCGCCATCACCCCCCGCTGGAAGAAACCGAGATCACCCCGCTTTGCTTTCGACCCGAGGTCCTCGGAATGCTTCGCGGCAAGCTCTTCGAACGATTCACCCTTTCTCATTCGCTCCGCCAGCGCTTCGATCTCCTTGCGGGCTTTCTCGACCGCGTCCTGACCGGCCTCCTTCGCGACCTTGATCAAGATATGATGCGCCCGGCGCTGCTCGGGCAGCGTATAGGCTGACTTATGCTCGTCGTAGTACCGACTGAGCGCATCCGGCGTCACCTCGATCTGCTTGGCGATCTCATCGAGTGCCAGTTCGATGTAGGCGGCCTTCACTTGCTCCGGGCTGGTATACGTCTCGGCGTGATCCTTATAACGCCGTGCAATCTCCTCGTCAGTGACTTCCACGGAGGATTGCAACGGCTGGGCGACAATGATCGCATAGGTGATAAAACGCGTTTGGCTCTTGATTTTAGCTACGAGATCAATCTCACGTTTGGTTACGAAGGAGGTGTCGATCACGGCTTTGCGAATTTGGTCGGTCAGCAGTTCGCGCCGCAACTGCTCCTCGAACGTGACCGCTGACATCCCCGCGCTCTGTAATCCCCGCTCGTAAAGATTATTGGAAAACTTACCGTCTCTTTGAAACGCGGGAAAGGTTTTCACCGCCTGGGTAACTTGTTGATCGCTAATCCTCAGACCAAGCTTTTCTCCGAGCTGTTTTTTGAGCAGCATCTCCACCATTTGATCGAGCGTTTGCTTTTTCAGCCCATCCTCGTTTGCTTTCTCCGATAAGCGCCCAAGGATCATTTGGTATTGCTTACGGTATTGTTGGTAGGCCCGTTGGAAGGCGTCTAGTTCAACCTCCTCGCCATTGACCTCCGCCACCGCGACCTCCTCGGCGGCCGTCAAGTACTCCTGGATCCCCCAGAATGCAAACGGAATGCAGATCAAGCCGATGATGATCCACGCGAGCCAACCCTGAGCGCGATCATGAATGCTTTGTAACATCTTGCCGAAACGACCTCGTAGGAAATGATATGGAGACGGCCAGCGGACGACATTCCAACCCTCACGGTGAAATCCAGCTATACGGGAATAGGCGCAACCCGAGCGGGTTGCGCGCTGCACGGAGGTTGGCGGAGTGGACGGGACTCGAACCCGCGACCCCCGGCTTGACAGGCCGGTATTCTAACCAACTGAACTACCACTCCGGCGCTTAGCGACGGGCGCTGGTGGGTGCTGAGGGGTTCGAACCCCCGACCTTCGCCTTGTAAGGGCGACGCTCTCCCAACTGAGCTAAGCACCCAAGGTGCCGATCAGTTTACGGCATCCTTGAAGGCCTTTCCAGGCTTGAATGCCGGCACTTTCGACGCCGCGATTTTTATGGTTTCTCCGGTGCGGGGGTTGCGCCCCGCGCGCGCCGCCCGCTTGCGCACGGAAAAGGTGCCGAAACCAACCAAGGTCACTTCGTCGTTCTTTTTTAGTGCCTTGGTGATCGCATTAACCATCGCGTCCACCGCGCGGCCCGCCGAAGCCTTGGGTAAATCGGCGGATTCGGCAACCACGTCGATTAAATCAGTTTTATTCATTCGTCTGTCTCCCTTGTCGAAGCAGATGTGGATTCATCGTAGTGCGTCGCGCTATACCCGGGATCTCGATAACGCTGCGGCAGAACGCCTTTGGATGGCGCGGCGATGTGTTATACCAACTCGCCTAAAACGCGTCAAGCAGGCAATTTGCGGCCCGGCCACCCCGCTGCCGGTTCGCTGGTCTGAGTTTAATGCGGTCTGATGACATCCTTGCCCGGCTCGGCGCCTGCTGACTCCGGGGTGATGGCGGCGTCGAGATTCTCGCTCGTCGAGGCCACGGGTTCCGGCATATGCTGCAAGGCTAGCGTCAGGACTTCGTCGATCCAGGTCACGGGTTTTATATCGAGGTTCTGCTTGATATTCTTCGGCACATCTTCCAGTTCCCTCTCGTTCTCGGCGGGAATGAGGACCACCTTGATCCCGCCGCGCAACGCGGCGAGCAGCTTTTCTTTCAAGCCGCCGATCGGCAGCACTTCACCGCGTAAGGTGATCTCCCCGGTCATGGCGACACTCGAGCGTACGCGGATCCCCGTCAACGCCGAGACCAGCGCCGCGCACATGGCCACACCGGCGCTCGGGCCGTCCTTGGGCGTTGCGCCTTCCGGTACATGGAAGTGAACGTCATGCTGGCGATAAAAGGCTGGATCGATGCCTAGATTCGCCGCGCGGCTGCGCACCACGGTCATGGCGGCCTTGATGGATTCCTGCATCACCTCGCCTAGCTGCCCGGTATAGGTCTCCTTGCCCTTGCCCGGAACGACCGCGGCTTCGATCGTCAACAAATCCCCTCCGGCCTCGGTCCACGCCAGTCCCGTGACCTGGCCGACGCGATCCTCTTCTTCCGCCAAACCGTAGCGGAAGCGCTTTACACCAAGATATTTATGCAAGCTTTTCGGCGTAACGACGACCATCTTCTCGGTGGGCTTCAAGAGCACGCGCTTCACGACTTTGCGGCATATGTTGGCGATCTCGCGTTCCAAATTCCGCACGCCCGCTTCACGCGTGTAATAGCGGATCATCTCCCGGACGGCCGGCTCGGTAATCAAGATCTCGTTATCACGCAGCCCGTTGTTCTTCTTCTGCTTGGGAATGAGGTATCGATCGGCGATATTGACCTTTTCGTCCTCGGTGTAGCCCGGGATGCGGATGACCTCCATGCGGTCGAGCAAGGGCGGAGAGATGTTGAGAGTGTTCGCCGTCGTGACGAACATCACCTCCGACAAATCGTAATCGACCTCCAGATAATGGTCGTTGAACGTATGGTTCTGCTCCGGATCGAGGACCTCCAACAACGCGGACGCGGGGTCGCCGCGAAAATCCGCGGAGATCTTGTCGATCTCATCCAATAACAACAGCGGATTCTTGGCCCCCCCCTTGGCCATGACCTGCAGGATCTTACCCGGCATCGAACCGACATAGGTGCGCCGGTGGCCGCGGATCTCCGCCTCGTCGCGCACACCGCCCAGCGACATGCGCACGAAGGTGCGGTTGGTCGCGCGCGCGATCGATCGCCCTAGCGAAGTCTTGCCCACGCCCGGCGGACCCACCAAGCATAGGATGGGGCCCTTGGATTTCTTGACCCGCTGCTGTACGGCAAGGTATTCCAGGATCCGTTCCTTCACCTTTTCCAGCCCGTAGTGGTCCTCCTCGAGAATAGACCCGGCCTGGGACAGATCGCGGCTGATTTTCGTGCGCTTTTTCCAGGGCACGCTCACCATCCAGTCGACGTAATTCCGAACCACGGTCGCTTCCGCGGACATGGGCGACATCATCTTGAGCTTCTTTAGCTCCGCCAGCGCCCGATCCTTGGCTTCCTTAGGCATTCCGGCCTTCCCGATCGTTCTGGCCAGCTCATCGAGCTCGCTGCCGCCCTCTTCGATATCCCCAAGCTCCTTTTGGATGGCCTTCATTTGTTCGTTTAAGTAGTATTCGCGTTGGCTCTTCTCCATTTGCCGTTTCACCCGCCCTCGCAAGCGCTTTTCCACTTGCAGGAGATCGAGCTCGCTCTCAAGGACGCCGACCAACTGCTCCAGACGATTGGAAAGATCGGTGATCTCGAGGAGCTTTTGTTTTTGCTCGAGCTTAATCGACAGGTGTGCGGCGATGGTGTCTCCCAACCGCTCCGGATCGTCGATAGACGATAAGGTCGCAAGGATCTCCGCGGGGATTCTCTTGTTAAGCTTGACGTATTGATCGAACTGCTCGAGCAGCGTCCGGCAAAACACCTCCGCCTCGCGCGGGTCGATCTCTTCGGAGATCGGAAAATCAACCTTCGCGTTGAACAAACGCTCGGTCTCCATAAAAGCGACGATCCGCGCGCGGCGAACTCCTTCCACCAGCACCTTGATCGTGCCGTCTGGTAACTTCAACAGTTGCAAGATGTTCGATAAGGTTCCTACCCAATGGAGATCGCCGGCATCCGGGTTATCGTCGGCCGCGCTCTTTTGGGCGACGAGCAAGATTTGCTTGCCCCCATCCATCGCTTGTTCAAGCGCCTTGACCGATTTCTGCCTGCCCACGAACAGCGGTATCACCATATGCGGGTAGACCACCACATCGCGCAGCGGCAATACGGAAACAATGGTCTGTTCAGTCATCTTGTCTCGCCTTCCGTCACCTAGATACGATGCAGTTCGGACCGTTCACAATAAGCTGCGCTCTCAATCCGATGCCGCTTTGGAGATCTCGGCATTCTCGTAAATATACAGAGGCTTCGATTCCCCTTTGATGACCGCATCGTCGACCACCACCTTGACCACATTTTCAAGCGAAGGCAACTCAAACATGGTGTCGAGTAAGTTGTGCTCAAGGATCGAACGCAATCCGCGCGCCCCGGTTTTGCGCTCAACCGCTTTACGGGCGACGGCACGCAAGGACTCGTCCCGGAACTCCAAGGCGCAACCCTCCATCTCAAACAGCTTCGCATACTGTTTGGTAATCGCGTTCTTCGGCTCCGTAAGAATCTGGATAAGCTGCGTTTCGTCCAATTCGTCCAGCACGGCTATGACGGGGAGCCGTCCGACGAACTCGGGAATCAGCCCATACTTCATGAGATCCTCCGGTTCGACTTGGTGCAAAAGCTCGCTCATGCTTTTCTTGTCGTCCTTACTCTTGACTTCCGCGGAGAAACCGATGCCGCCCCGTTCGGAACGCGCGCGAATGATCTTTTCCAAGCCCGAGAAGGCTCCGCCGCAAATAAACAGGATATTGCTCGTATTGACCTGCAGGAATTCTTGCTGTGGGTGCTTGCGGCCGCCCTGCGGAGGTACCGAGGCGATCGTACCTTCGATGAGTTTCAGCAGCGCTTGCTGTACGCCTTCCCCCGATACGTCCCGCGTAATCGAGGGATTGTCGGACTTGCGGGAAATCTTATCGATCTCGTCGATATAAACGATCCCGGTTTGCGCCTTCTCGACATCGTAGTCGCATTTTTGCAGGAGCTTCTGGATGATGTTCTCTACATCCTCGCCCACATAACCCGCTTCGGTTAAGGTCGTCGCGTCGGCAATCGTAAAAGGGACGTTGAGAAGCCGCGCCAAGGTCTCGGCCAAAAGAGTCTTTCCGCTGCCGGTTGGACCGACCAACAGCACGTTGCTCTTGGCGAGCTCGACATCGTTTTGCTTGATGCGTGAGGTCAGTCGCTTGTAATGATTGTACACGGCAACCGACAGGATTTTCTTCGCCCGGTCCTGACCGATAACGTATTCGTTTAGTATGTGCCGGATCTGCTGCGGGGCCGGCAGCTTTTTGTTTCCTCCCGCGGCGGATTTACCGTGCATCTCCTCGCGGATGATATCGTTGCAAAGCTCCACGCACTCATCACAGATGAACACCGACGGACCGGCGATAAGCTTGCGCACCTCGTGCTGACTCTTACCGCAGAATGAACAATACAGGAGCCGTTCTCCGTCACCGCTTCTAGACTGTTTGCCGTCGTTCATTGGCCACCTCTAGGCATTTGGGATTTAACCTTGCCGGGCTGATCGTTAACCATAGCAATCTATAAGCCACCCACCGGACGTAGCGCGCGTTGATAGAGTACATCATCTATCAACCCATACTCCTTGGCTTCCTCGGCCCCCATGAAATTATCCCGCTCAGTGTCTGCTTCGATTTTCTTCAGCGTTTGCCCCGTATGCCGCGCGAGTATCTGATTCAAGCGTTCTCGCGCTTTCAATATCTCGCGCGCGTGGATGTCGATATCGGATGCCTGGCCCTGAAAGCCGCCGAGCGGTTGATGAATCATGAGGCGCGAGTGCGGTAAACAGTGGCGCTTGCCTTTCGCGCCGCCGGCGAGCAGCAGCGCTCCCATGCTCGCTGCCTGCCCGACGCACATGGTATTGACGCTGGGCTTGATAAACTGCATGGTGTCATAGACTGCGAGACCCGCGCTAACGGAACCCCCAGGCGAATTAATATACAGATGCACATCCTTGTCCGGGTTCTCCGACTCCAGAAACAACAACTGGGCCACGATTAGGTTGGCAACTTCATCCACCACCGGCCCGACGAGAAACACCACCCGCTCCTTAAGAAGCCGGGAGTAAATATCGTAGGCGCGCTCGCCCCGCGCCGACTGTTCAACAACAATCGGCACCAGATTGAGCCCTCTTAGGGTGGATTTCTCACTCTCGTACATAGTTAATCAGCTTTTCTTCGCTTGGTCGTCAGTCTGCCGTGGATTCATCAGCGCGTCAAACGTCAACGCTTGTTCCTTGATTTTGGCTCTGCTAAGCACCCAGTTTACCACCTGGTTTTCAAGGATCAGGGCTTCGACGCCAGCGAGGCGCTTGCGATCCTCGTAATACCATTTAACCACGGCCGCGGCGTCTCCGAAACCCGCGGCCATGCTTTCGACGGCGGATCTCAGCATCGATGAGCTCACCACGAATCCGATAGTTCTAACGAACTCGCCTATAATGAGGCCCACCGCAACCCGCCACCGGGCACGCTCCTCAAAAGGCTCGACAGGGGGAATCTCAATCCGTTCTTGTTTGCCGCTTCGCAGCACCAGAGCACGGTAGGCTTCATCTCGGAGACTTCGGGCTTCGGCGTGGACTAACGCCTTTGGCAATTCCATCGGGTTGGCTTCGAGCAGCGCCTGCATGACACAAGTTTTCACCCGCGTTTGCAGGCGTTCATTGCGCTCGCTTTCGAGGCTCGCGCGCACCCGTGCGCGCACCTCTTCCGCTCCACCCGGGTCGATTCCTAGACGCTCGGGCAGCCCCTCATCCAACGAAGGCAACACGGGTTTTGAGACACTCAAGCACTGGATCAGGAACCGGGCCGGCTTCCCGGCGAGATCGGAATTCTGGAAATCCGCCGGAAAGGTGAGATCCACGCTGCGTTCCGTGCCGGGTTCAATCCCTACCAGCGCGTCCTCGAATCCAGGCAATAGACTCGATGCGCCCAGTTCTAACGTGAAACCGGACGCGTGGCTGCCTGCGAAAGGCAGGCCTGCGATGCTACCCTGAAAATCAATCTCCAAACGGTCTCCGCGTCGCGCCGGCCGCTCTACTTTTTCCCAAGCGCGATAGCGCTGTTGCAGCGCATGGATCGCACTATCCACATCCTCATCGGTAATGTCGCAAACCGGTCTTGTGACCTGAAGATCTTCCGCCGGAACCAGCTTGACATCGGGGTAGATCTCGAAGGTCGCCTTGTAGATCAATCCCTGGCCGGGTGCGGCAGCGAGCGGCTCGATGGCGGGATCTCCCACCGGCCGAACGTTCTCCTTGCGAATCGCCTCCGCATAGCTGGACCGCAGGATATCGTCCAGTACCTCTTGACGCAGTTGTTCGCCGTAACGGCGCTGCACCAGCTTCATGGGCACCTTGCCGACGCGGAAGCCGTCGATCCTGGCGGTTCGTGTTAACTTCACGAGCCGCTGCTGTAGCTCCGAGGCGATGTTCTCCTCGGGGATCTCGACGGTGATGCGGCGCTCGAGCGCTCCGGTGGTTTCCAATGAAACCTGCATTGATATCTACCTGTCACGAAGCGGGGGCGTGATTTACGCAACTGGTGCGAAAGGAGAGACTCGAACTCTCACGGGTTGCCCCACTGGATCCTAAGTCCAGCGCGTCTACCAATTCCGCCACTTTCGCGGACATCAAGAAGTCCACGCATCCAAAGTGAATCGCCGGCCAGGATAGCATCTAAGGAAGCTCTGCAAAAGTTACCTCACCAGTGCAGCAACTTGCTGGTCAGCGCAACGACTCGACGCGCCTGCGTTGCTCCCGCAGCCGCGTGAGGGCGCGCGTCAACTCTTCGCAGCGTTGTTGCTCCTTGGCTACGACCGCACTCGGCGCGCGTTCGAGAAACTCCTGATTCTCGAGTTTTTGCGTCGCCCGCGTGTGATCGTGTTCCAGCTTTTCGACCTCGGCATTGAGCCGCCGCACCTCCGCCTCGCGATCGATGAGGCCCGCTAAGGGTATGAAAAGGCTCAGCCCTCCCGCTAAAGCCGCGGCCATATCCGCGGAAGGCGTGCCCGTGAGGGTTTGCAGTGATGAGATATGGCCAAGATGCATGAGAAACAGGCGATTGTTTTCCAGCCATTGATGCTCGGTGCCGGATCCATGCTCCGTCAGCACCGCCAAGGGCTTCGCCGGCGCAATGTCCATCTCCGCGCGTACACGCCGCACAGCGAGAACAAAAGTCCTCACCCAATTGAATTCCTCTACCGCGGCGGTGTCGATTTCGAGCGCCCCGGGCGCCGGGTAAGCTTGCAATAGGATCGAATCGCCGCTAGAGCTCGCGAGCGGCGCGACTCGTTGCCAGATCTCCTCGGTGACGAAGGGAATGATCGGATGCGCCAGCCTCAACAAGGTCTCAAGCACCTCGATCAGGGTGCTTAAACATCCGCGCCGCATCCGCTCGTCAGTAGCGTGGTTCAGCAGAACCTTGGACCATTCGAGGTACCAGTCACAATACTCGTCCCAGGTAAACTCGTAGATCGCCTGGGCCGCGAGGTCGAAGCGGTAGCTCCCGAAGGCCTCGATGACAGCCTGTTGCGCCTGGAGCAAACGCGATCGGATCCAGCGCTCCCCCAAACCATAGGATCCGTCCGCGCTAGAGGCCGCTTCGCCCCCGGTGGCGAGCAGCACGTAGCGTGCGGCGTTCCAGAGCTTATTGCAAAAGTTCCTGTAGCCTTCGATACGGCCGAGATCGAAACGGATGTCCCGGCCCTGAGTGGCCAGCGCCGCGAAAGTAAAGCGGAGGGCATCGGCGCCGTAAGCCCCGATACCCCGCGGAAATTGCTTGCGCGTGGCGCGCTCGATCTTAGCGGCGTCTTGGGGCCGCATCAGACCCGTTGTACGTTTCGCGACCAAAGCGTCAAGCTCGATGCCGTCGATGAGATCGAGCGGATCGAGGATGTTGCCTTTGGATTTCGACATCTTGTTGCCCTCGGCGTCGCGCACCAGTCCATGGATATAAACCTCCTTGAACGGGACCTGCTGCGTAAACTTGAGCCCCATCATGATCATTCTGGCCACCCAGAAGAAAATGATGTCAAACCCGGTCACCAAGACAGCGGTCGGGTAAAAGCGCCGCAACTCATCGGTCTCCTCGGGCCAGCCCAAGGTCGAAAACGGCCAGAGCGCCGATGAAAACCAGGTATCGAGCACGTCGGGATCCTGGGCCAGAGCTTGCCCGTCGGGGATCCCATGGCGGGCGCGTGCCTCGGCCTCGGTGCGGCCTACATAGACATGGCCTTGATCGTCATACCAGGCAGGGATCCGGTGTCCCCACCAAAGCTGCCGCGAGATGCACCAGTCCTTGATGTTGCGCATCCATTCGAAGTAGGTCTTGGCCCAAACGTCCGGGACGAAGCGGATGGCGCCCTCTTCGACCGCGCGAATTGCGGGCTCGGCGAGAGGTGCTACGCGCACGAACCATTGGTCGGTGAGATAAGGTTCAAGGACCGCGTTCGAGCGATCCCCGCGCGGGATGGTGAGCTTGTGATCCTCGACCTTTTCGAGCAGCCCTTGTTGCTCCAAATCGTGCACGATGCGCGTGCGCGCTTCGAAGCGATCAAGATCGCGATAGTCGGGAGGCGCCTCAGCATTAATTACAGCGCGATCAGTGAGAATATTGATTAACGGGAGATTGTGTCTACGACCGACTTCATAGTCGTTAAAATCATGCGCCGGGGTGATCTTCAAGCACCCCGACCCGAACTCCTTATCGACATAGGGATCGCCGATCACTGGAATGTTCCGGCCGGCGAGCGGTAATTGCACCTCTTGACCGATGTACGGCTGGTAACGCGCATCCTCCGGATGGACCGCAACCGCGACATCACCCAACATCGTCTCGGGCCGGGTGGTGGCCACGACCAGATGCCCTTTCCCATGGGCCAGCGGGTAACGGATGTGCCAGAGATGACCTTGCTCCTCGGTGGCTATCACCTCGAGATCTGAAAGGGCCGTCAATAACACCGGATCCCAGTTCACGAGCCGCTGCCCGCGGTAAATAAGCCCCTCTTCATAGAGGCGCACGAATACCTCCGTCACCGTCGCGGATAAACCGGGATCCAAGGTGAAGCGCTCCCGCGACCAGTCCATCGCGGCGCCCAAACGCCGAAGCTGACGGGTAATCGTGTCTCCCGACCGCTCCTTCCAGCTCCACACCGCCTGCGTGAACGCTTCTCGCCCCATCTCCTGGCGTGTGCGTCCTTGCTCGGCTATCTGGCGCTCGACCACCATCTGGGTGGCGATCCCGGCGTGGTCGGTGCCGCATTGCCAGAGTGTGCTGTAACCCCGCATGCTGTGATAGCGGATCAAGCAGTCCATAAGCGTGTCTGAGAACGCATGCCCCATATGCAGGCTGCCGGTGACATTGGGCGGTGGAAGCATGATGCAGTACGCGGACCCGGAGCCGTGCGGCGCGAAATAACCGCGGCTTTCCCAGGTGTCGTACCAATGCTGTTCGATATCCTTGGGATCGTAGGTCTTGTCCATGGTGATCGCCGGGATCGCGGGCGGATTTCGTGCTATCGATCGGGTTTGTGCCGAGCCACTCGCCGGCGCGGCGGCGGGCAGGCCGCGCAAGGCTCTGATCTCGGTCAGAATGCGATGGGTGGCGTGCGCGATCTGAACCGAAACAATGCGCTGCATATGGCCGGTAATGCGCACCGCGAGCGCCTCGAGCTGCGGCGAGTCCAACGGCGGCATCGCTGGCAAAGCCGAAACGCGATCTTGAACCACCACATCCTTAAGCACCGGGATCTCGGCCTCGCCGTCGGTTGGCGCCGACTCCGCAGCTAGGCGATCGGGTGGTGGGTCGTCATCCCCGGCCGCCCCCGGCAGGGAAGCATCAGGACGCGCCGGATCGCTCATGGGGAGCGTTAAGGCGATGCGTTTCCAGCGTATAACCGGCCTGCCGATAGGTTCGATAACGCCCTCGCGCCTCCTCACGTTGCGCGGGATCGCAATCAACCACCTCGATGAGGCGCTCGAATGGCCCGCTGGGCGCGGCAGCGCTCATATTGACCACGATCTCGGCGGCCGGCCGCTCGCCTTGCCATCCAATCAAGATGGGGGTTTCGGGATCGGGATCTTCATCCCAGCGTTGATGCGGCAGAAAACTGATGTCTTTATGGGTCCAAAGCAAGTCATCGATCTGCTCCGCTTGCTGCGCGGACTCCGCAAGAATGCACACCCGCCGGCCACTCGCGAAGGCCTTGCCGACGAGAGTGCACACGACTTGGCAGCGGGTACGACCATCGGCCTCCTCCAGAAGGTAGAAATCAACCCGGGGCATGGTCGTCGGGCTTGCGTACCCGGTCAAGCAGGTATTGAACGAGCAGCGGCACCGGACGGCCTGTCGCCCCCTTCTTGTTTCCCGTACGCCACGCGGTTCCGGCAATGTCTAAATGCGCCCATTTCAAATCCTTGGCAAAGCGCGCGAGAAAGCACGCGGCGGTAATGCTACCCGCCTCGCGGCCGCCGACGTTGGCGAAGTCCGCGAAGGAACTGTCGAGCTGTTTCTGATAGTCCTCCCAAAGCGGCAGTTGCCAAGCCCGATCGCCGCTCTGTCCGCCCGCGGCGAGCAAGGCCGCGGCCAAGGGCTCGTGATTGCTCCAGAGCCCCGAGGCGTGCTGACCCAAGGCGACCACGCAGGCGCCCGTCAGAGTCGCGATATCGATGACCACCGCGGGCTTGAAGCGTCGGGCATAGGTCAAGGTATCACAAAGAACGAGCCGCCCTTCGGCGTCGGTGTTAAGGATTTCGATCGTCTGGCCTGAGAGGCTAGTCACAATATCCCCAGGCTTCACTGCGTTACCGCCGGGCATGTTTTCCGTCGCCGGAATGAGGCCGACGAGGTTGATCGGCAATTGCAGCTCGGCAACGGCCCGCAGTGTCCCGAGGACGCTGGCCGCGCCGCACATGTCGTATTTCATCTCATCCATGGCGGCGGCCGGCTTGATCGAAATGCCACCCGAATCAAAGGTGATCCCCTTGCCGACCAAGGCCACCGGGGCTTGCGCCGCGCGCGCTCCCCGATACTGCACGATGATAAGCGCCGGAGGCTCGCGGCTGCCGCGAGCTACCGCCAGGAAGGCTCCCATCCTGAGCCTCTTGATCTGCGCTACCCCCAAGACCGCAACCTTTAACGCCGGGTAGCGTTTCTGCATCCGCCGCGCCTCATCCGCGAGATAGGCCGGGGTGCAGTGGTTGCTCGGCAGATTGGCGAGATCCTTCGCCAAACGGACCCCCTCGGCGATGGCTCGGCCATCTCTTAAAGCCTCTTCGGCGGCCGCCGCGGCGCGCGGTTTTGCGATCGCGATCCGCAGCGAGCGAAGGGCCGCCGCGGACGCGTCAGGCTTGCTTTTCAGCCGATCGAAGCGGTAGAGGGTGCTCTCGGCGGCCTCCACCAGTTGCCTCACCTTCCAGTCGAGGCCGCGATCCGGGATCGGGATCTCCGCGAGGTAGCTCACGGCTTCGATCACCCGCGCGTCGTTTAATGTCGTCACCGCCTTGGCGAGGATCTCGCGATACTTGTTGTCGGACAGCTCGTTCTCCGGCCCGCATCCTATGAGTAATATGCGCTCGGCCGCCGTGCCCGGTATCTGATGCAGCATCAAGGTTTGGCCGCATCGCCCTTCGAGATCACCGCGCTTCATGATGCGGCTGATGTAATGGTGACTGGCTTGGTCCAGTTGCGCCGCCGTCTCCGCAAGCTTGCGCTTAATGAACACCCCGGCTACCACGCAAGGAACCCGCTGTTTATCCGGCGCACCGCTTATGATGGCGAACTCCATAGCCCCCCTATGCTGTTATAGTTAACGCTCGAAGCGAAATCGGCAATTCAATGGTAACGCGCGTATTATCAAGGTGAATCGCGTCTTGGCGAGCAAGTGTATTGTTATCGATACCGCAAAGCAAAGCGCACGGGCATCCTCATGCTGTTAAACCGCTACCTCATCCGGGAGATCTTATTGTGGTTCGGGGCCGTGCAACTCCTGCTATTACTCACCTACGCCAGCAGCCGCTTCGCGCAGTACCTGGCGACGGCTGCCGCCGGAAAGATCGACAGCGGACTGATCTTCGAGCTGCTGGCCTTAAAGATAGCGAACTCCTTGGTACTGATGCTGCCCTTGTGCCACTACATTAGCGTCTATGTCGCCTTGAACCGGCTGTCGCGCGACAACGAGCTTATCGCCATCGCAAGCTTGGGCTTGGGCTCGCGGTTTCTTTTCGATACGGCGGCCAGACTTGCTTTCGCCGTGGCGCTCCTCGTCGCGATCCTCGCGCTCGCGGTCGCGCCGTGGGCGGAAGCGCGCTTGATTGAGGTGGAAAACCGGGCCAAATCGGAATCCGACCTGACCGGGATCACGCCGGGGCAATTCAAGGATTTCAATGAGGGTAACCGCATCCTCTATGTGGAGCGGCTGTCTCCCGACAAGCGCAGCATGTCCAATGTGTTCCTGCAAGGGCGGCAAGACAGCCACCTCGGGGTGCTTGCCGCTGACCGAGCGGAAATCGAGCTCGACCAGAAAACCGGATCTCGCTATGTGAACTTTTACGCCGGGCGCCGCTATATGGGCTCCCCGGGACGGCTCGATTATTCCATTGTCGAGTACGAGAAATACGGCGTGCGTATCGACCGCAGTGAGGCGGCGGACGGGAGCGAGCGCGCGAGCGCGGCGAGCACCGCAAGCTTGTGGTCGGCTAACACGCCGGAGGCGGCCGCTGAGTTGCAGTGGCGAATCGCAATGCCGATCAGTACCGTGCTGTTGACGCTCCTCGCGGTGGCGCTGGTGCGAGCGGCATCTGACCAGAACCGGATCCTCGGGCTCTTGAGCGCGGTCTTGATTTATTTCACTTACAGCAATCTCTTGGGGATCGCGAAGACCTTGGCCGAGCAGGGCGCCGTGCCTGTGTATCTGGGTTTATGGTGGGTGCATGCGCTCTTAGGCCTTGTGATCCTTGCACTCCTTGGTTATCCGCTCTTGCGCAAGCGGTGGGCGCGGCAGTTCCGGCGCGAGGCGTTGGCTTAGAGTTTGTGGAAAAACCGTCGCGAGCGAAGGGAGTTCGTGTTCCGCCGGAGCACAGGAACCGCAGTGTATGTTGAAATACATGAGGATTCCGAGCACCGCCGGAACGCGAGATCCCGAGCGCAGTAGGTTTTTTCACAAACTCTTAGCCCAGGCCGGCGAGGGTTCCGATGGATTGCCCCATCGTCACGGGCGTACCGGGTTGCAGTGTTTTCGACCAGCGGATCGCGCCCGGCCCGAGCAGCAGGATGACCGTTGATCCCATGTTAAAGCGGCCCATCTCCTCGCCCTGATTTAGGATCACCGGGCAGGATTCGGGTTGTTCGTAGACGCAGATACGACGCGCGGCCGTGTGCATCGCACCACCGTGGCGCCACACAAGGTCCATCGCGCCCACGAACATGGCGCCTATCATGATGAGCGCAAGCGGGCCTGCGTGGGTTTCGAACAGGCAAACGATGCGCTCGTTGCGGCTAAAGAGATCGTTTATTCCCAGGACCGTGCTGGGTTTCACCGGAAACAAGCGCCCCGGCACATGAACCGATCGGACCAGGCGCCCGGTGACTGGCATGTGCACTCGATGGTAGTCTCTCGGGGCTAAATACAAGGTGATGAAATGCCCCCCCAAGAACGCTCCCGCCTCCATGCTTGCCAGCAGACCGGACACACTGTAGTGCTGTCCTTTGGCCTGGAGCAACGACCCGTCTCGGAGATCGCCGAGTTGGGACACGCTACCGTCGACGGGGCACGCCAATGAGCAAGGGTCGGGCGCGATCGGGCGCGCATCGGCTCGGAGCGCGCGGGTAAAGAAGCTATTGAATTCCGGGTAGACGCGCGGATCGGATTCGGCCACGCTGTCCATATCGACCCCGTAACGGCGGATAAACCACCGAATTTGCCAATCTTTCCACGGTCGAAAACGCAGGCGTGTCGCAACCAGCATCAAGCGCGACAAGGCGTGGTGAGGCAACAGGTACAGCGGCAAGCAGTTAAGCCAGTTACGGGCCCACGGCGCTGTTTCGATCGCCGTGACCGTCGCGCGTTCTACTTGCATGGGCGTGTCCGTCCTTAAGGTAAGATTTTCTTGGCATTATAACCGTGCATCGCGCGAGCGAGACAATGCGCGCCTACCGTGACCGGCATGGTTCAGGCCATCGAGATGCGAAGCGCGGCCGTTTATCCGGTAAACATTGCTTCGCCCATGGTGCAATGCAATAATAGCCAAGTGTGGCGAGGAATCGGAGAATGTTTTTGAACAAGCCGAGGTTGCGTGAACCATGACTGATAGTAGCCCCGTCTCGAAAGACGATTGGATGGCATCGCAGAAAAATTTTTGGGACGCCTGGTCACATATTTTAAGGCACTCCATGGAGCCATCGACTAGCTCCCAAGCGTTCGCGGTTCCGTGGACGGCGGCTTTGGATCTGTGGGCAAAAACCGCGGCGCCTGCCGCCCCGGCAGCTGGAGAGGACTTTTTTCAAAGTATCGTGCGGCAAGGAAAGACCTTTCTGCGCCTAGGAGAGGAGTTCAGCAAGCTGACACGCAACCTGGCCGAAGGCGCGCAGGCCGGATCGAACTGGAAGGATCTGTTCGCGGCCAAGCTCAATGAACTGAAAGCGGGTTTCACTCACGGCAGCGCTTCGGACGTGACCAGCGCCTTGCGCGGCCTGCTACCGTTTTTCGAAATGCCGATGGACACCTGGTCGCGCATGTTCTCGAGCAGCTCGTTGCTGCCCGGTGATTTCTTACGGTCGGTGAAACCCGAGGGTTTGGGCGGCGTCGCGGGCCAGATCCGCGAACGCATGGATCAGGTCTTGTCGGTCCCCGCGGTCGGCTATATGCGCGAATGGCAAGAGCAAACTCAGGGAGGCGTGCGTCTCACCATGGGTTACCAAAAGGCGCTTCAGGAATACTTGCATGCGCACGGACGGCTCGGGGTCGATGCACTCGAACGGCTGGCCGCCAAGATCATCGAACGCGCGGAGCAAGGCAAGGAAATCAATACCCTGCGAGAGGTCTATGATCTGTGGGTCGATTGTGGCGAAGAGGCGTACAGCGCTTTTGTGTTCACGGAAGAATACGCCGACATTTACGCACGGCTGGTCAACGCGCTAATGGCGTTGAAGCATCACAACCAAACCGCCGTTGATGAAGTCGCGGGATCATTGAATTTGCCGACCCACCAAGGGATCACGACCGTACAGCGGCGGCAGCAGGAATTGCGGCGCGAGATCGCGGGGTTTCGATCGCTATTCGATCCGAGCGTGATGGAAGGAATGCAGGCGCGGTTAAGATCTCAGGCAGAGGCGCTGAACGGCCTCACGCAAAAGGAGCGCACCCAAGCCGAAAGCATCGAGGACATGAGAGAGAAGGTCACGGTGCTGGAACGCGACGTCGCCCGGTTGCGGAAGGATCTGGCGGCGCTTCGCAACGGTACGGGGCGCGAAGGCCGCGGCGAGCGAATCCCGGCGAAGAGAACGGCGTCCGCCGTGGGCGTGGTTGCCGTGGCCGGACCTAGGCCCAAGCAGGCGGCGCGCGCCGAAACCGCACAAAAGCGCGGCAAGGGGGCATAGCTCATGTTTCCATTTCAAATACGTCCGGATCAAGCCCTATTCGAAATCCGAGAGTTCGGGGCTAAGCTCAGCCGAGGTTTACAGACGCTGAACGAAATCGGTGATATCGACGTCGGGTGTACGGACAAAGAGTCCGTGTACACCGAAGACAAGCTCACGCTCTACCGGTTTAAGCCGCTCGTGGAGAAGCTGAACCCGGTGCCGGTGCTGATCGTATACGCACTTGTTAACCGCCCTTACATGGCGGATTTACAGAAGAACCGTTCGCTCGTGCGCGGACTGCTGGCGGGCGGCCTCGATGTGTATTTGATCGACTGGGGTTATCCCGACAGCGCCGATCGGTTTTTATCACTAAACGATTACATCAACGGTTACATCGATCGCTGCGTGGAGGTGCTCAGGAAACGGTATAGCCTGGACAAGATTAATCTCTTGGGGATCTGCCAGGGGGGAACGTTTAGCCTTTGCTATAGCGCGATGCATGCCGATAAAGTGCGGAATCTCATAACCACTGTGACACCGGTCGATTTCCACACGCCCCAGGATTTGCTCAGCCATTGGGTCCGGAAGGTGAACATCGATCTGCTGGCGGAGACCATGGGTAATATCCCGGGCGAGATGCTGAACTGGACCTTTCTATCGCTCAAACCGTTCCGGCTCTCGGGACAAAAATACCTCGATATGGTCAACACCCTGGACGATCCGGTGTTGTGCAAGAATTTCATCCGCATGGAGAAGTGGATCTTCGACAGCCCCGATCAAGCGGGGGAAGCATTCCGGGAGTTCATCAAACATTTTTATCAGAATAACGAGCTGATTAAAGGCGAGGTGATGATCGGTGAGAAAAACGTCGATCTCGAAAACATCACCATGCCGGTGCTCAACATCTTCGCCACTGACGACCACCTGGTCCCACCCGCTGCCTCGAAGGCGTTAAGGAAATACGTGGGAAACGCGGATTATTCGGAGATCGAATTTCCCGGCGGACACATCGGGATCTATGTGAGCGGCAAAGCGCAGCAGATGATCCCTCCCGCGGTCAAATCCTGGCTCGCCGCCCGGTAAGACCGCGCCAAGAACGCTATTCGCAAAAAACCGGATCCACCTCCGGGGTGGATCGGGTCTAAAAAGGTGATCGGGAAAAGGCTAAGCGGTTGCTTTCTTTACCGCGAGCGCGGCTTTCTTTACCGGCGCGGTCCCGTTCTCCTGGGTCTTCTCGAACCAAGCCGCCATTTCATCCTTGGAATCTGTCATGATCTCGGTGGTTTTACGCACGGCGTCAAGCACCTTTTCATTGTATTCGGTCATGAGCTTGGTTTGGCCCGCCAAGAGATCCTTATAACCCTTCGATTCGGTCATCAAGGTTACGGCCTTGATACCGGTATCAACATAGGTGCTTACCAGGCCGAGTTGCTGTTCGCCCAACTTCTCGAACGTCTTGGTGCTGATCTCGCCTAGTTCCTTTAGAGAAGCAAAGCAGGTGCTGCCAAACTGAGCCCAAGGCTCCATAGTTTCAAATTGCATAACGTTACCTCACGAAATTTACCGACGTTGTGCATTGCACATCGCAATGCTGCTCTGCACCATACTATGGCTAAATCTCACTGTCAAGTCGGTAACAGAACGTAGCCGTTCAAGCTACGAAACCCTTGCTCCACGACCGTGAGCATGACGTCGCGTAACGCCAATGATTGAATTTTTTATCGCGAGTCTATTTGCCCTTCGCGGGTTTGTCGGCAAACGGCGCGACGGTTTTCTCCATGCCCCGTTCCGCCCAAGCGCTCAGTTCATTCTTGCACTCGCTGAGGAGATCGTTGGTGCCGCGGACGATCTCGACGAACTTGGCGCCGTATTCGGAGGCCAGAGCGGCTTGATGCGCCAGTAATTCCTTCGGGTCCTTAGCAACGCTAATCAAATTCACCTCCTTGGCGCTTGCCTCGAGACAAGTGCTGAGGATTGCTTCCTGCTGCGCCGTCATTTTCTCCAATAGCTTGGCATTGATTGCACCAAGCTCTTTCATGGAATCGAGGGCGCTTCTGCTCAAGGCGGCCCATTGGTCGATCATTTCTCGCTGCATACACTTATCTCCTGGTATCAATCGTCGTTGACGGTGGATAAGTAAAAAGCCGGGGGATCAAAAGCAGCTTACTGTGAGGCGGCGTGCCGGTCAACACGAGACGACAAGGAAGCGCGTGACGTAGGCGAGACCGGCGCGGTAAAATGCAAAAAAAAATACGCGTTTGCGGTGACAACAGGAAATTATCTTTTACGTAACTGAAGATTAGAGGTTGCATTCATGACGATGACACACGACGGAGCAAAGAGGACAAAAAACAAACGGCTGTTGCAATGGGTGGAAGAGATTGCCGGCCTTTGCAATCCCGAGCGCATCTATTGGTGTGATGGTTCTCAGGCGGAATACGATCGCTTATGCGAAGAGATGGTGCAAAAAGGAACCTTTATCCGCTTAAACCCGAAGAAGAGGCCGAATAGCTTTCTGGCGCGCTCTCACCCGACCGATGTCGCGCGCGTCGAGGACCGAACCTACATCTGTAGCGAAAAGCAGGAATATGCCGGCCCCACGAATAACTGGATGGAGCCGCAAAAGATGCGCGGCATACTCCTTGAGTTGTTCCAGGGTTGTATGCGCGGCCGCACGCTGTATGTGATTCCCTTCAGCATGGGACCCATCGGATCGCACATTTCCCATATCGGGGTCGAGATCAGCGATTCCGCCTATGTCGCGGTGAATCAGCGCATCATGACCCGCATGGGTCAGGCCGCTCTCGATGTGCTGGGGCCGGACGGCGACTTCGTACCGTGCTTGCATTCGATCGGCGCACCCTTGCAGCCGCATCAGGAAGATGCCGTGTGGCCGTGTAATAACACCAAATACATCACGCACTTTCCAGAGACGCGTGAAATCTGGTCATTCGGGAGCGGCTACGGCGGAAATGCTTTACTCGGTAAGAAGTGTTTCGCGCTGCGCATCGCATCGGTGATGGCGCGCGACCAAGGCTGGCTGGCCGAGCACATGCTGATCCTCGGCGTCGAATCCCCGGCCGGCGAGAAGACCTACGTGTCGGCGGCCTTTCCGAGCGCCTGCGGCAAGACAAACTTTGCGATGCTGATCCCGCCCAAGGCCTTGGATGGATGGAAAGTAACGACCATCGGGGATGATATCGCGTGGATCAAACCCGGGGCGGACGGCCGCTTCTATGCCATTAACCCCGAAGCGGGGTATTTCGGCGTGGCGCCCGGCACCAACATGGATTCGAATCCCAATGCCATGCTAACCCTGAAAGAGAACTGCATTTACAGTAACGTCGCGTTAACCGACGACGGCGACGTGTGGTGGGAAGGGATGACGAAGGAGCCGCCCGCGCATCTCATCGATTGGAAAGGGAACGACTGGACACCCGGTAGTGGCACGTCGGCGGCGCATCCGAACGCGCGCTTCACGGCGCCGGCCCATCAGTGCCCGTCGATCGATCCGAATTGGGAGGACCCGAACGGCGTACCCATCAGCGCCTTTATCTTCGGCGGGCGTATCAGTAAGAACTTCCCACTGGTTCTGCAGGCCTACGACTGGGAACATGGGGTTTATCTCGCGGCGACCATGGGATCGGAAGCGACCGCCGCCGCCGTGGGCCAGGCCGGGATGCGGCGCGATCCGATGGCGATGCTCCCGTTCTGCGGTTACAACATGGCGGATTACTGGAAGCATTGGCTGCGTATCGGCCGTCAGCGCGTCGCTACCCCGCCCTTGGTGTTCCGCGTCAACTGGTTCCGTAAAGACGACAAGGGCAAGTTCATCTGGCCGGGCTACGGTGAAAACATGCGGGCGCTGAAATGGGTGGTCGACCGCTGTCGCGGGCGGGCGCGTGGTGTCGAGAGCCCCCTCGGTTGGGTGCCGCCGTTCGAGGAATTAGTCTTGGACGGCATCGAGTTTTCAAGAGATCGCTTCTACGAGATCATGAACATCGACCGGGAGCGGGCGCGGCAGGAAGCGAACGATCAAGAGGAGCTATTCACGCGTTTCGGAGATCATCTCCCGCGCGAGATGGAAATCGAGAGAGAGTTACTGCTATCCCGCCTCCATCACTCACCTACCGTTTGGGACTTGAGCTTCGCTAGCGCTACGTAGCAGGACGGACATCAGCGTTTGTGAAAAAACCTACTGCACTCGGGATCTCGCATTCCGGCGGTGCTCGGAATCCTCATGTATTCCAACATACACTCCGGTTCCTGCGCTCCGGCGGAACGCGACCTCCCTTCGCTCGCGACGGTTTTTTCGCAAACTCTCAGCGGACCGTAAAAGGAGGCCTGCTATCGTTATGACCGAAACCGAAAACTTGGTGCTGGAGCAGCTCCGCGCGATCCGCGGCCGCCTCGATCGCGTCAATGAGAAGCTCGGTTTTATGGATAGCCGGCTGATTGCTGTCGAGCAGCATCTTGCGGCGCTGGTAGCCATGATTCCGGCGAGCAACGATCGCTTTCGTGTAATCGAGTCGCGCATAGAGCGCATTGAGCGGCGGCTCGAGATCACGGATGGCTAGCGCGAGAGCGCCCTTCGGCGGCCAGCAATCGTCTACGTAAACATCATCGCCGTCATGATGGCCGAGATAATCCCCGCCAGGGGGGCCTTAGGCCGCCTTTGTCTTCGCCAGGATCCAAGGTCAACCGTAGGCCGTTGACCGCGATGTCGGTTCCGGTGATGTACCCGCTGGCGTCCGCCGCGAGAAAGTCGACCGCGGCGGCGATCTCTTCAGGCTCACCCCATCGCCCTTTGGCAAGCTTCGCCTTAATCGCTTTGCGGATTTCATCCGGGATTTCCGCCACCATGCCCGCCCCGTATCCCGCTGATACGGTATTGACGGTGATCCCCTGATCCGCGAGCTGCCGAGCCAAGGACTTGGTAAAACCCAGCATACCCGCCTTGGCGGCCGCAACATCGGTTTGCGCGAATTGCCCAGGAGGCCCGTTAACCGAGCAGATATTGATTATCCGGCCGAAGTGCCGCTCCGTCATCGCCGCGATCACGGTACGCGTAACATTGAATACACTGTCGAGGTTGGTGTCCAGAACTGTCTGCCAGTTCTCTTGTTTTCCGTCGCCGCGGGTGATGCCGACGCAGTTGACCAGGATATCGACGTGACCGTAGTGACCTTCGATCCATCTCGCCATACTGGCGCAGTCATCGCATCGCGCGACATCACACGCGACGATACCAAGTTCATAGGCGGCCCGGCGTCTCGCCGCTTGCCATTGGCGCGCGGCAGCCGATTCGTGGCGAGGATACGTGGCGATGACTAAAAAACCCGCGTCCGCAAGCCGCAGACAAATCGCCGTTCCGATGTTGCCGGTTCCGCAGGTGACTAAAGCCACTCGCGCGCCGTGCTGCAACCGGTGGTACGGGCGGAACTGCGTCCAGGTGTGGCGAAGCTCCGCGGCGGCCGCGGAAACGATCCGATTCCATTCGTCCCGCTGATGTATTGCTAAAGCATCGAGCGATTGCCCGAGCACCGTGGCGGCCTGGACGCTCGAGGTGAAGGCCGTGGTCCAGGCTCGACTCCAATATTCGAAGACTCTCAGTGGCATCGTGTCGAGAAACATCGCTATCACGCCTCCCGATTTTTCGTTAGTTTTCTGCGCCGGTAGTTGAGGTTGATTACTCTTGCTTCTTACCCGCCTCGCCTTCGCTCTGCGTGGGATTAGTCATACCGGCGGCCCGGAACAAGCTGTCTTGCATTTTCTTGAAGATTTCCAGGTTTCGCTGGGTGATCTCGGTCAAGGCCGTAAGGGGATTGCTTTTAACAGCGTCGCTAATCTGCGTGTGGAATAGCTTCTGCTGTTCGGTAAGCATCCCTAAGCTGCGTTCGATAAAATTGCCCGCCAAGCCTTGGACCGCGTCTCCGTAGAAACGGATAATTCGGAGGAGAGCATGGGTGGTGAATAACGGTTCCCCATGGTCCTCTTCTTCGGTGATGATTTGGAGCAAGATGCTGCGGGTGATGTCTTCGCCGGTTTTTTGGTCGGTGACATAGAATTCAATCCCGGCCAACACCAGCGTCCGCACATCCGCGAGGGTGATGTACTTGCTCTCGACGGTATCGTACAGGCGGCGATTCGGGTACTTTTTGATGACACGCATGTCACCCTTCGCGGCGCCACCGGTATCGCCGATGGAACTTGGATGCGTCGCCATCACATCATGTGCTGCCCGCCGTTGATGGTGAGATCGGCGCCGGTAATAAAGTTGGCGCGCTCGGACACCAGAAAATCGACTAAGTAAGCCACTTCTTCGGAAGTTCCTAAACGTCCCACGGGGATCTGGGCGATTATTTGATTGCGAATATTTTCCGGGACCGCCATCACCATCTCAGTGGCGATATACCCAGGTGAGACAGTGTTCACCGTGATCGCCTTGCGCGCGACTTCCTGCGCCAAGGACATGGTGAAACCATGCATGCCGGCCTTGGAAGCCGTGTAGTTCGTTTGCCCGATCTGACCTTTCTGGCCGTTGATGGACGAGATATTGATGATCCGCCCGTAGCCACGCTCGATCATTCCCGAAATAACGTGCCGCGTGACGTTGAAGACACTGTCGAGGTTGGTCCGCAGGACCGTGTCCCATTGCTCTTTGCTCATCTTGCGTAGCGTCACATCCAGCGTGATGCCCGCATTGTTGACGAGGATATCGATGGGGCCCAGGCCTTTTTCGATCTCGCCGATCATCCGGCCGCAGGCATTGAAGTCCGTTGCATCGACACGGTAAGTCTTAAATTCGTAGCTTTCGGCACGCATCTCCGCCAACCACTGCTGCGCTTTTCGTTCGTTGCGGTAATTGGTGGCGACCTTGGCGCCGGACGTAGCAAGTTGTTTGCAAATGGCTGCGCCGATCCCGCTCGTTCCCCCGGTGATCAGCGCTACGCGCCCGCTGAGATCTGTCTTCATTATTCGCTCTCTTTCATCGCTCCACCGCTAGAGCCACGCCTTGGCCGCCGCCGATGCATAGGGTCGCAAGGCCCTTGCGCACGTCGCGGCGGATCATCTCGTGCACCAGCGACACCAAGACACGCGCCCCGGAGGCGCCGATGGGGTGGCCGAGCGCAATCGCGCCGCCGTTGACATTCACCTTGGCCACATCCCACCCGATATCGCGGTTCACCGAAATCGCCTGGGCAGCAAAGGCCTCGTTCGCCTCGATAAGATCTATATCCTGAACCTTCCATCCGGCTTTCCGCAAGCACCGTTGCGTCGCCGGCGTCGGACCTGTCCCCATGATGGCGGGATCGACGCCGGCCGTGCCATAAGCAACAATGCGTGCCAGCGGTGACAGGCCCAGGGCCTTGGCCTTGCTTTCGGTGGTGACGATCACGCCCGCCGCGCCGTCATTGATTCCGGAAGCATTGCCTGCCGTGACCGAGCCCTCCCGGTCGAAGGCGGGTTTCAGTTTGCCCAGGGCTTCGGCGGTCGTGCCGTGACGGGGAAATTCATCGGTGTCAAAGATGATCGGGTTACCTTTCTTTTGCGGAATTTCGATGGGGATGATTTCCTTCTTGAAATGCCCGGCCTTTTGCGCAGCCTCGACTTTTTGCTGCGAGAGCGCCGCGAACGCGTCCTGCTCCTCGCGCGAGATAGCGTACTTCTTGACGATGTTTTCGGCGGTCATGCCCATGTGATAATTATTAAAAACATCCCATAAGCCGTCGTTGATCATCGTATCTACTAACTTCCATTCGCCCATCTTCTGGCCAATGCGCGAAGCGGGGAGCACGTGCGGCGTTAGACTCATACTTTCTTGACCGCCGGCCACCACCAGCTCGGCATCACCGGCACGAATCGATTGCGCGGCCAAAGCCACCGCTTTGAGCCCGCTGCCGCAGACCTTGTTGATGGTCATACACGGCACCGAGTGCGGCAGACCCGCGCCCAGCGCCGCCTGCCGCGCCGGGTTCATGCCGACGCCCGCGGTCAGGACCTGGCCCAAGATCACTTCCTCGATATCCTCGGGTTTAATCCCGGTCTTGGACAAGAGCGCGGAGATCACCTTCGCGCCCAGCATCGCCGCCGGAATAGTCGCGAGCGTTCCCCCAAAGGTTCCTATGGCCGTCCGGCCGGCGGCCACGATAACTACGTTTTCAGCCATCTAGTTCTCCGTACTGACACTGCGTTCGGGTACTGACCCAACCTGTTGCTCGGGCGCTCAGTCAGCCACGATGCTCGAACGAGGTGCAGCCGTACAGCAAGTTTAGACCTTGGTTAGACCCTGCTGTCTATCCGCTAAGCAGGAGGATCGCTGCGATGCAATAAACAGCGTAGCAAAGTACGCTCGGAGAATCTAGTGGAACCCCCTCAGACTCATTTTTGGATTGAAAAATACCGTACCTTACTCTGGCGCCTGGGCCCTTTAATCAAGGTCCGCGTCGCGTTTTACGGACGACGTGAAGACGTAACCCACAGCACGCACGGATTTAATGAGCACCGGCCGTTCCGGATCCGACTCGATCTTCCGGCGCAGCCGCCCGACCTGCGCGTCGATGCTGCGGTCGAACGGACCCGCCTCACGATGGCGGGTAAGCGCCAGCAACTGGTCGCGGGAGAGCACGCGATTGGGATGCTGCGCGAAGACCGCGAGCAGATCGAACTCGCCCGTGGTCAGCGGCACCTCTTTGCCATCCGGGGCCAACAGACGGCGGCTCGCGAGATCGAGCTGCCATCCCGCGAAACGTGCTGTACCCAGCTCGCCCGCCTCCTGCCGCGCGGGGCCACGGGTGCGCCGAAGCACGCTGCGCACCCGCGCCAGCAGCTCCCGGAGATCGAAAGGCTTTGCTAGATAATCATCCGCGCCGATCTCGAGACCGATGATCCGATCGAGGGTCTGCCCTTTACCGGTTACGATGATCACCCCGACCTCGTAATGCTCGCGCAGGTAGCGCGCGAGGGAGAGCCCGTCCTCGCCCGGCAGGCCGAGATCGAGAATGACGAGGTCCACGGACTGGCCGGCCAGCACGCGGCGCAAGGCCTGTCCGTCTCCGAGGGTGCTGATACGATAACCCTCTTGCGCCAGGTAGGTTCGTATCAATTCCCGGACGTCCGGTTCATCGTCGACGACCAGGATATGCGGCGCAACGCTCATCATCGTTCACACGGGGTGCTATCGCTTCCGATTTTCAATTGATCCGGCTCTGTAGGATGGAGTTACACACTGTTACCCACCGTTACGCAATGGCGACGCCGGGACTTCAAAGCCGTTACACCCGCGGGTTAGCCTATCTGCGATGGGACTGCTAGACCCGGCGCGTCCCCGGTGAGTCGGGCGAAAGCCCGGCGTTTGACGATCCCGCGCCTGCGACGCGGAGGCATTGTGCCGCAACACGAGGTCCCTGTGAATACAAACGCGCGAGGTATATATACCACGATGGGAACTGTGATCCGGCTTCTCGCAAAGGGCGCCCGCAGGGGGCATGCGGAGGGAGGCGTGCCCGCGGGCCGCGTCTCGTCGTGACCGTTTCGACGGTTTATCCGGATCACCCCCGGGCCCGCGGCTGCCCCGTGTGCGTCGTCGATGACGAACCCGGGGTGCGCGAGCTGCTCTCTACGCTGTGCGAGTCGGCTGGGCTGGCCGCCGAGGCCTATGACTCCGCCGAGTCGTTCTTGAGCGCCTACCGCTGCGAGCCTATCGGGGCCCGTTGCCTGGTGCTGGACTTTTGTTTACCGGGAATGAGCGGTCTCGATCTTCTGAAGGAGCTCAACGCGCAAGGGGTTCGCCTCCCGGTGCTGCTGATGAGCGGCCGCGCCGAGAGCGCGACAGTGGTCCAGGGGCTCAAGCTCGGCATCGTCGATTTTTTTCCAAAACCGTTCGAGATCGAGGCGTTGTTGGGTCGCATACTCGAGTTGGTCGGGCCAAATGTACCGGCCAAGGACAGAGCCGGCACCCGGCAGCGTGACCACGGCGCCGCCTTCCAGCCAATTTTTAGCGACTTGTAACGGGCGATCACGCAGTAGATTACCGCGCACCCGTAGGGCCGAGCCGGCATCAGTCCGGTGGGGCATCCAAGATCCCGCGCACCGCCCGCGCCAGGTCTTCGCGCCGGTAGGGTTTCATCAGCAGCCGCGCGCCCTTGTCGAGCTTGTCTGCACGCTGGATGGTAGTCCTGGGATAGCCCGAGGTGTAAAGCACCTGGAGAGCCGGCCGGCGCCTGTTGGCTTCCAGCGCGAGCGCATGCCCATCCAGGGTCCCCGGCAGCACCAGATCGACAAACAGCAGATCGATGGCCTCACCGTCCTCGAAGAGGGCGAGGGCCGCCTGGGCCTCGGCGGCCTCCAGCACGCGGTAGCCGAGCTCGGACAGGTAGGTGACGGCGAGCGCCCGCACGTCCGCATCATCCTCGACCACCAGGATGGCCTCCCGGCCCCGCAAGTCTTCCAGGGGCAGGGGGTCCTGGGCGACGGCAGCGGCCGGGGCGTCCTTGGCCCGCGGCAGGTAGAGCTGGACGGTGGTGCCCTTTCCGCGCTCGCTCTGGACCTTCACCTGCCCGCCTGATTGCTTGGCAAAGCCGTAGACCATGGAGAGTCCCAGCCCGCTCCCCCTTCCCGTCGTCTTGGTCGTGAAGAACGGCTCGAAGGCCTGTCTCTTGGTCTCCTCCGACATCCCCTCGCCGGTATCGCTCACGCAGAGCAGCACGTAGTCACCCGGCGCGAGCTCGGTCTCCGGCGCCGTGGCGTCCTGGCCGAGGGTGCCGTTGGCGGTCTCGAGGACGAGCCGGCCGCCGTCGGGCATGGCGTCGCGCGCGTTCAAGGCGAGATTGAGGAGCGCCGCCTCGACCTGCCCGGGATCGGCGAGCGCCGCCCATAGATCCAGGCCCGGCGCTAGCGCGATCTCGATGGGCTCCCCCAGGGTCTGGCGCAGGACCGGCATCATCCCGGCGACGATTTCATTCAAATCGACCGCTTGCGGTTGCAAGACCTGCCGGCGGGCAAAGGCCAGGAGCCGGTGCACCCGCTCCGCCCCGCGCTCGGCCGCCCGCGCCGCCGCGTCCCGCAGCTTTTGCCCGGCCGCGTCGTCCTGGAGCCGCGCCTCGAGCAACTGAAGATTACCCGCGATGACGGTGAGGAGGTTATTGAAATCATGCGCAATACCGCCGGTCAGTTGGCCTACCGCCTCCATCTTCTGGGCCTGCGCCAGGGCCTCCTGCGCGTGCACCAGATCGTCGATGTCGGAAGACACGCCAAACCACTTGATCACTCGGCCGCTCGCGTCGGCTATCGGGCGGACACGGGTCAGGTGCCAGCGGTAGCCGCCGGCCGCGCTCTGCAGGCGGTATTTGATCTCGTAGGACTGCTCCGCCGCAAGCGCTTGCCGCCAGCGGGATTGATCCCGCGCCCAGTCCTCGGGGTGCAGGGCCTGCGTCCAGCCGAAGCCGTCCGCCGCACCGGGCGGAAGTCCCGTGAGATCGTAGAACCTCGGATTGGTGTAATCACTGAAGCCGTCGGGCCGGTGGGTGAAGATGATGTCCGGCACCGTCTCGGCCAGCGTGCGGAACCGCTCCTCGCTCTCTCGTAGCGCCTCCTCGCCGCGCTTGAGCTCGGTGATCTCGGTGTAGATCACCACCACGCCCTCGATGCGGTCCTCGTGGGTCCGATAAGGCAGCACCCGCTGGATGTACCACTCGCCCCCCAGCGTGCGCACCTCGCGCTCGATCGGGGTGAGGGTATCGAGGACCTGCTGGGCGTCGAATAATAGGTGACCCTCGGAAAACTTATTGGCGATATCGGCCACCGGCCGGTTGAGGTCCGAGGGGATCAGGTTGAACAAGCGGGTGGAGGCGGGCGTGTAGCGCTTGATGCGGAACTCGCGGTCGAAAAACAGGGTCGCGATGTGGGTGCTGGCGAGCAGGTTGTCTAGGTCGTTGTTGGTGCGTTCCAGATCGGCGACCTTCTCCTCGAGTTGGGCGTTGACCGTGGTGAGCTCTTCATTGAGGGACTGCAGCTCCTCCTTCGAGGTCTCCAATTCCTCATTGGTGGATTGCAGCTCCTCGTTCATCGACATGGCCTCTTCGTTCGAGACCTTCAGCTCTTCGTTGGCGCTCTCCAGGTCCGCGACCACGCTTTCCAGCTCTTTCTTGACGCTGGCGAGCTCGTCTTCCAGGTGGCCCACCGCCGCCGACTCCTCGATGGCGCGGGGCGCCGGCTCGGCCTCGGCCGCCGGTGGCGCCGAAAAGGTCACGAGCCACAGCCCCACGCCCTGCCTCTGGTCCTCCACGGGCGTCACCGTCACCTGTACCGGAAGGGAGGTCCCGCCCCGTTTCACCTGGGTCACCACCATCGCCGGCTGCTCCTCCCGCATGGCCCTATGCAGGGCGGCGCGCAGCTTGAGGCGCAGACCTTCGCGGGCCATGGCCAAGAGGTCGCCGGTCGGTTCCCCGGCCGGGTGCACCAAATAGTCGTCGGTCTGGCCATGGAAATAGAGGGTCTGGCAGTCACGGTTGACCAGCACGGCGGCCGGGGCATAGCGCGCCAGCAGGAGCGCCCGGATCACCTCGCCATGGTCGCCGGGCCTGGGCTTGTGTGGCCGCGGCCCGCCCGGGCGCTCGCCGGGCAGGGCCTCCGGAATGAGCGGAAAGTCCGCCGGCACGTGCCGGACCGGCCCGCTGCGCCGGTAGATGCGCCACTTCTTCGAGAGCGGCTCGAACAGGCTCAGTTGCTGGCCGACGGTCTCGGACTTGCCCAGGAATAGATAGCCGTTGCGGTTGAGGGCGAAATGAAACAGCGCGATGACCTTCTGCTGCAACTCGGGCTCGAGATAGATGAGCAGATTGCGGCAGATGATGAGGTCCAGGCGCGAAAAGGGGGCATCGGTGATCAGGTTCTGCGGTGCAAACACCACCGCTTCGCGCAGCTCTTTTTTGACCCGATAGCTGTGGTCGGACTTGGTGAAGAACCGAGTAAGACGCTCCGGAGCGAGCGACGAGGCCATGCCCTCCGGGTAGGTCCCCAGGCGGGCGATCTCGAGCGCGTGGCTATCGATGTCGGTCGCGAAGATCTGGAGCTTGCCGTTGCGCTCGCTCTCCGCCACACGTTCGAGGAAGCACATGCCGATGGAGTACGCCTCCTCGCCGGTGGCGCAACCGGTGACCCACGCGCGCAGGGGCGCCTCGGGGTGCTTGGCCGCCACGAGCGCTGGGATCACCTCCGCTTCGAGGACCGCCCAGGCCTCGGGCTCGCGGAAGAACTCGGTCACGCCGATCAGGAGGTCCTTGGCCAGGGCCTTGAGCTCGGCCGGGGTGTCCCCGAGGTACTGGCCGTAGTCGCTGATCGCGGCGATATGATTGAGGCCCATGCGCCGCTGGATACGGCGCAACAGCATGGCCTTCTTGTAACAGCGAAAGTCATGCCCTTCCCGAGTGCACAACAGGGCTAATATGGGGTGCAGAGGGTCGTGCCGCGTGCCGGCGGGGACCGGGATCGGACCGCCACGCAGATGGGCATGCTCGACATACTCGAGCAGCGCCGCGGGCATCTGTTCCACAGGGAGCACGTAATCCACGAGCCCGGTGGCGATGGCGCTGCGGGGCATCCCGTCGTGCTCCGCGGTGACCGGGCTCTGGACCATCACCAGGCCGCCCTCCGCCTTGATCGCCTTGAGACCGAGCGTGCCGTCGCTGCCGGTGCCCGAGACGATGATGCAGATGGCCCGCTCCTGTTGGTACTCCGCCAGGCTCCGCAAGAAGCCGTCGATGGGCCGCGGTATGCCGGGACGAGCCACCGCCGCCGCGAGATGCAGGACGCCCCCCTTGATCGTCAGCAACGCGTTCGGCGGGATGATGTGGACGTGCTCGGCCTGGACCGGCGCCCCATCGTGCGCCTGTTCGACCGGCATGGGGGTATGCCGGCGCAGCAACTCCGGCAGGTGGCTCACATGGGTGGGATCGAGATGCGGGATCACCACGAAACCGAGGCCGCTCTGGGCCGGCATGGCGCTGAAGAACCTCTTCAAGGCCTCGAGCCCCCCGGCCGAGGCACCGATCGCGACCACCGGGAAGTCCCTTGGGTAGTCTTCCCCGGCCCCATCCGCATCGGTAGATGCGTCCGCCACAGGGCGTGCCTCATCCCCACCGGGCCTCGGTCGATCGGCCGGTGGTTTCTTTGTGCGCCGTTTTACCATGATGGACCCCGCTAAGAAGGCTACAACCGCGGGATGTCCCGCCGGGATGGATCCACGAACATGAACCGCGCTTCCCTACCCCCGGCTCATCCTTTCATAGCGTCCGAGTCTACAGGTTTTGTGCAGTGTGTCAATGCACGGAGGGCGGGCCGCCAGGTTCAACCCGCGGCCCGGGGGTTTATAGATTTATCGTGCGGTTATCCACGGCGAGCGCGGCTTCGTGCATGGCTTCCGCGAGCGTCGGATGGGCGTGGATAGCGCGCGCTAGATCTTCGGTGCTGGCGCCGAATTCCATCGCGATCACCGCTTCGCTGATTAATTCCGAGGCGTTCGGGCCGAAGATATGCACCCCAAGCAAGGCATCGCTTTCGGCATCGCCCAGGATTTTGACGAGTCCCGCGGTCTCGCCCATGGCGCGCGCCCGTCCGCTCGCTAGGAACGGAAACACCCCGCGCCGAAACAGCGTGCCATTCGACTTCAACGACTGTTCTGTTTGACCCACCCAAGCCACCTCCGGCCAGGTATAAATGATCGATGGGACACAAGCGTAATTCACCTCGGTGGCGTGACCGGCGATGGTTTCCGCCACCGCCATACCCTCCTCGGAGGCCTTATGGGCCAGCATCGGCCCGCCAATGACATCGCCGATGGCGAACACGTCTCTCAGGTTTGTGCGGCACCGATCGTCAACCTCGACGAAGCCGCGCCCATCGAGATTAATTCCGCATTCCGCGAGACCGAGCCCCTCGGTATTCGGGCGCCGTCCGACCGCGACGATCAGTCTGTCCACGGCCAGATCGTGTTGCCCTTGATCCTTTTGGTACTCAACGCGGAGCTCCGTCCCGTTCACGCTCACGCCGGTCACGGTGCAGCCTAAGCGGATCGCCAGATCTTGCCGCGCCAGTTCTTTCGCCGTGGCTTGCGCGATCTCGAAATCCGTGCCCGGCAGAAACTCGCTCAATGCCTCCAAAATAACGACCTCCGAGCCAAGACGCCGCCACACGCTTCCAAGCTCAAGCCCGATCGCGCCGGCGCCGATGATGCCCAAGCGCCTCGGGACTTCCGAAAATGCTAGCGCCGCCGTCGAATCGCAAATCAACTCGTTATCGATCTCGATGCCGGGCAGCGCGGCAGGTACCGAACCGGTGGCGATGATGATATGCGAGGCCGTGATCACGGACGCATCGGTGCGCGTGCGTTCGGTCACCGAGACGCGCATGTCGCCCAACAGGCGCGCTCCTCCCGCGAGCCACGTTATATTGTTCTTCTTAAATAATCCGGCGATGCCCTGGGTCAGGGTGCGTACGACTTTATCCTTGCGGAGCATCATCGACGGGAGGTCGAGGCTGAGCCCGCTGACCGCGATCCCGTGATCCTTGGCATGGCGGCCGATCGTCTCGTAGAGGTGGGAGGAATCCAGCAGCGCCTTGGAAGGAATACAACCGACATTCAGGCACACCCCGCCCAAGGCGGGTTTACCGGCGGCATCGACCCATGCGTCGATGCAAGCGGTTGTAAAACCGAGTTGGGCGGCGCGGATAGCCGCGACATAACCGCCTGGCCCGCCGCCCACCACCACGACGTCGTAGCGGTCCACGCCCTAGACCTCGATCAGGATCCGCGCCGGATCTTCGATGTGTTGTTTGATCGTGACCAGAAACTGCACGGCTTCGCGTCCGTCGATGAGGCGGTGATCGTAGGACAATGCGACGTACATCATCGGACGGATCACCACTTGCCCCTCTTCCGCCACGGGCCGGTCTTGGATCCGGTGCATGCCGAGGATCGCGCTCTGGGGCGGGTTGATAATGGGCGTCGATAAGAGCGAACCGAACACGCCGCCGTTGGTGATGGTGAAGGTGCCGCCGCTAAGCTCTTCGATGCCGAGCTTCGCATCCCGCGCTTTTTCAGCGAATTCCTTGACCGAGATTTCTATTTGGCCGAAGCCCATCCGGTCAACGTCGCGAAGCACGGGGACCACGAGCCCACGCTCCGAGCTGACCGCGATTCCGAGGTCATAGTAGTCATGGTACACGACATCGGAACCGTCGATGGAAGCATTGACAATCGGAAACTTTTTCAACGCCGACACCGCGGCCTTGCAGAAAAAGCCCATGTACCCCAAGCGCGCGCCATGGCGCGCCTCGAACACCGAGCGATAACGCTCCCGAAGCGCCATGACCGGCTGCATGTTGATTTCATTGAACGTGGTCAGGATCGCGTTCTCGCGTTGCGCCGCCAAGAGGCGCTCGGCAACGCGCAAGCGCAAGCGGCTCATGGCGAGGCGCTTCGCGGGACGCTGACCCGTGTCGGAGTCCGCGAGATCCTTCTGCTGGGCCAGCGGTGGAACCAGACCGGTATCTTTGGCTTCAATATAAGTGAGCACGTCTTGCTTGGTGATTCGGCCGCTTTTCCCGCGCGCCGGAATGATCTTAGGATCGAGAGCGTGCTCCGTGACCAGCCTGCGGACGGCCGGGCTGAGCGGAGTCACGTCCTCGGAAGGCGCCTCCGCGCTTAGGCGCCTAGGCACGGTAGCCGGTTTGGGCGTGCTCGACTCCTTATCCGCGGGCTGCTCAGCTTGGTGAGCGGTATCGATGACCGCCAAGACTTCTTGACTCAATGCCGTCTCACCTGCTTTTTTGTGGACCTCCTTGAGCATTCCCGCTTCCGGGGCGGTGATCTCCAATGTCACCTTGTCCGTCTCAAGATCGGTCAGGTGCTCGCCGCGGCCGATCCGATCGCCCGGTTGCTTGTGCCACTCGAGCACGCGCGCATCGGCGATCGATTCGGCAAGTATCGGAACCTTGACCTCTAGGAGCATAAGGGGCTAATGCTTTACGCAGTCTTCTGGTGTGCGACGGCGGTCTGATTCAACCTCAAAGCTTCGCTCACCAAAGCCTGTTGCTGCTCGAGATGTTTCGAGGTATAACCCACCGCCGGCGAGGCGGAGTACGGGCGCGCCACCAGCCTCAGTTGCTGCGGTTCGTGCAAGCGGCCGAAGAGATGCAGGCGTGACAGCAAGTAGATCCAGGCCCCTTGGTTGCGCGGCTCTTCCTGCACCCAAATGATTTCGAGCGCGTTCGGACAGCGCGCCAGCACGGCGTCCATTTCTTGGGTTGGGAACGGATACAATTGCTCTAGTCGGACGATGGCGATGTCTTTGATTTTGTTCGCGCGCCGGGCTTCCAAAAGATCAAAATAAATCTTTCCGCCACATATCAGAACACGATCTACCGCCCGCCCATCGATGGGATCGATCTCGTCGATAACGACCTGAAAGCCACCTTCGGTGATATCCGTCAGGGTCGAAGTCGAGAGCTTATGCCTGAGTAGACTTTTTGGACTCATGACGACCAAGGGTTTCTTGTAGGGGCGGCGCGCCTGCCTTCTTAACATATGAAACATCTGCGCGGGCGTGCTCGGAACGCATACCTGTATATTTTCCTCCGCGCAGAGCTGTAAGTACCGTTCGAGGCGTGCCGAGGAATGCTCGGGGCCTTGTCCGTCGTATCCATGGGGCAACAACATGACTAGGCCACTGTAACGGCTCCACTTGGACTCGCAGGAGGTGATGAATTGATCGATGACGACTTGAGCGCCATTGGCGAAATCGCCGAATTGCGCCTCCCAGATCACCAGGGCATCGGGTTCCGAACTGCTGTACCCGTATTCGAAGCCCAAAACCGCCTCCTCGGACAAGATCGAATTGATCACCATGAATCGCGCCTGATCCTCTTTGACATGATGCAGGGGAACGTAGCCTTCACCGGTGTTTTGATCGTGCAAGACCGCATGCCGGTGAAAAAACGTCCCGCGCTCGCTGTCCTGCCCCGCGAGCCGGATGGGATAACCTTCATCGACTAAACTGGCGTAGGCGAGGGTTTCCGCGTATCCCCAGTCGATCGGCGAATGCCCCTGCCCCATCTGGCGGCGTTGCTCGATGATGCGCTCTACACTGCGGTGCAACTCGATATCCTTGGGGATGCTCGTGAAGCGTTCGCTAAGCGCCTGAACGCGTTCCAGCGCGAGCGCGGTTTCACAAGGCGCATCCCAATGAGTACCGTGGTACGCGGTGAAACTGACCCTAAGTTCGTTCCTGATGTCGTATACGACCGGCCCCGCAACGATCTGATCGCCCTCAAGCGACTCGATGTAAGATCGGGCCATCGACTCCGCTTCGTTTTCTTGGATGAGACCTTCCTTTTGCAGCTTTCCCGAATAGATGCTGACGACGCTAGGATGCTGCCGGATCTTTTGGTACATGATGGGCTGAGTCGCCAGGGGCTCATCGGCTTCGCTATGGCCATGCCTGCGGTAGCAGACCAAATCGATGACAATGTCTTTGTTGAATTCCATCCGGTAATCGAGCGCCAGACGCGCGATCATCACGACAGCCTCGGGATCATCGCCGTTGACATGTAAGATCGGCGCTTGGACCATCTTCGCCACGTCGGTGCAATACAAGGTTGAGCGCGCATCCAGCGGATCACTGGTGGTGAAGCCGATTTGGTTATTGATGATGATGTGAATGGTGCCGCCCGTGGCATATCCGCGCGTCTGCGATAGGTTGAGCGTCTCCATCACCACCCCTTGCCCTGCAAACGCCGCATCCCCGTGCATCAGGATGGGCAATACCGTGTCCCGGTTTCTATCGCGGCGCCGGTCTTGGCGTGCCCGTACCGATCCTTGAACGACCGGGTTGATGATTTCCAGGTGTGAGGGATTAAACGCCAGCGTCAGATGAACCGGCCCCCCCGGAGTGGCGATATCGGAGGAGTAGCCTAGATGGTATTTAACATCACCCGAACCGGTGGCGTTCCCGCCCTTGCCTTCGAACTCCTCGAATAGTTCCGCGGGATGTTTGCCGACGATGTTGACCAGCACGTTTATTCGCCCACGATGCGCCATCCCGATGACGACTTCCTTGATCCCGCCCTCGCCGCTGCTCTGTACCAATTCGTCGAGTAAGGGGATCGTGCTTTCGCCGCCCTCAAGGGAAAAGCGCTTCTGCCCCACGTATTTTCGGTGCAAATATTCTTCTAGCGTGACGGCGGCCACGAGCCGTTCCAGGATCCTCCGCTTTTTTGGCAGGTCGCAACCGGGCGTGGCGCAGTCCAGTTCCAAGCGTTGCTGCAGCCAGCGTTTTTGATTGGTGGCGTTTATATGCATGTATTCGGCGCCGATAGTGCGGCAGTACGTTGTCCGGAGCCGGCGCAGGATCTCGCCTAAGGCGGCGTACTCGGCGCCAAATAGCGATCCCGTGTTATAGCTGACACCGAAGTCGCGTTCGCTCAGCCCATGAAAGGCGGGATCGAGCTCCGCGACGATCGGACGCTCGATTTGGCGCAAGGGGTCGAGATCGGCTTGCCGGTGGCCTCGAAACCGGTAAGCGTTAATGAGTTGTAAGACCGCGATTTGTTTTTGGATCCGGGCGTCGAGACCGGCGTCCGATAGGGCGTCGGTCCGCTCCAGCGCCAGGGCCGACCCATCGCCTCCCGGCACTGCTTGCTCCGCTCCGGGGGTTAGATCTTCGAATAACGATCGCCAATGCGCATCGATCGTTTCCGGACTGCGCATGAATTGCTCATACAACGAGTCAATAAACTCGGCGTTTCCGCTATGTAAGGCCGTAGCTCTGCGCTGCTTCATGACTTATCAATATTAAACGCGGCGGTTTCCTCATACACGGGAATCGCCGCGCGCCCGCGCCGCACGATGATGACGGTAACGAAGCGATCATGGGATCGGTTATTACGGTAGCCTTAATGTGCGCCGCAATAATACCCAATAGCTAAGGATGGGCCAAGAGTTTTAGCCGCTGCCATGATCCGGTCCAGCCACGGCGGCGCCGAGACGCTACTTGCTGCGGCGCGAAAAATAACGTTATGCTTACCGCGCAGGGGGTGTATTGAGGTATAAGGCTATGTTGAAACCTGGAAACGCAACCGCGAATACACGACCGCGGCCCAAGGAGAGTTCGATGACAGCCGACACGGTAACGATTAGGGACAATACTACCGGTAAAACGATCGAATGTCCGGTCTATCGCGGCACTTACGGGCCTGCCGTCATCGATACCAATCGCCTTTACAGCGAGCTTGGGATGTTTACCTTGGACCCCGGGTTCGTCACGACCGCAAGCTGCCGTAGCGCCATTACTTTCCTTGATGGCGACAAGGGGATCTTGTTGTACCGCGGTTACCCGATTGAGCAATTGGCCGAGCACAGCCACTACCTGGAAGTAGCGTACCTGCTGATTTATGGCGAACTGCCGACGGCCCGGCAAATGGCGGAATTCGATTCGTCCGTCAAAGAGCACAGCATGGTGCACGAGCACTTGATAAAATTCTACGGCGGGTACCGCTACGACGCGCATCCGATGTCCATCATGGTCGGCGTGATCGGCGCGATGGCTTCGTATTACCACGATTCGATTGACATTTACGACCAGGGTGACCGCGATGCGACCGCTCGCCGTATTCTGGCGAAGATGCCGAACATCGCTTCCAAGTGTTACAAGTATGGCGTCGGCCAGCCTTTTGTGTATCCCAACAACGCCCTGGGGTACATAGAAAACTTCATGCAGATGATGTTCGCGCAGCCTTCGCAACCTTTTGTCACCAATCCGGTCGCCGTATACGCCTTGGATCTGCTGTTCATCCTGCACGCCGATCACGAGCAAAACGCCAGCACCTCCGCGGTGCGGCTCGCGGGGAGCACCGAGAGCAACCCCTATACCTGTATCGCGGCGGGCATCGCGACCTTGTGGGGGCGTGCACATGGAGGCGCGAACGAGGCGGTCGTGCATATGCTTGAAGAGATCCAGGATATTAAAAACGTACGCAAGTATGTCGATCGCGCCAAGGACAAGGATGGATCGTATCGATTGATGGGATTCGGGCATCGCGTCTACAAAAATTACGACCCGCGCGCGGCGATTATCCGCAAGGCGTGTCACGCCGTCCTCGACGCCATGGGCGCGGGCGCGCATCGGCCCATGCTCGAAATCGCCATGGAGCTGGAGCGCATCGCGCTGGAAGATGACTATTTTATCGAGAGGAAACTCTACCCGAACGTGGACTTTTATTCCGGGATCATTCTCAAGGCGCTCGAAATACCGACCCGTATGTACACGGTGTTGTTTGCCATAGCGCGGACCGCCGGATGGCTGGCGCAGTGGATGGAGATGATCACGGATGCGGATTTCCGCATCGGACGTCCCCGCCAGATCTATATCGGTTCCGAAACCAGGGACTATGTGCCGGTCGCAAAAAGAAAATAAGGAAGCTCTGCAAAAGTGTCGCGAGCAAGCCCAGATGCGCGAAGCCGCGGAGCGAGTCGCGAGACATATCAGGTAGATAGGCGAGCGACGAGCGAGCACGCGACAAAGCAGATGGGCTGCGCAGTGACTTTTGTAAGCTTCCCTAAAAAGCGAGAGAGCCAATGAAGCAACCCGTGCAAATTACGGTCACTGGGGCCGCCGGCCAGATCGGTTACGCATTGCTGTTTCGCATCGCCGCCGGAGAGATGCTGGGACCGAACCAGCCGGTATGCTTGCGGTTACTGGACATAACGCCCGCCTTGAAGGTGCTGGAAGGCGTCGCGATGGAGCTGATGGACTGCGCGTTTCCGCTTCTCGATGACGTCGTCATTACCGACGATCTCAAGGTCGCGTTTCGGGGAACCGCCTATGCCTTGCTCGTGGGCGCCAGGCCCCGTGGTCCCGGCATGGAGCGCAGCGATCTACTCGCCGCGAACGGGGGGATCTTCCAGATACAAGGCCGGGCCCTCAATGAGCACGCGCAGCGAGAGGTCAAGGTATTGGTGGTCGGCAATCCAGCGAACACCAATGCTTTAACGGCAATGCGCAGCGCTCCGGACATCAATGCGACGAACTTCTCGGCGCTGACGCGCTTGGATCACAATCGGGCCATCGCCCAGTTGGCGCAAAAGGCCGGCTGCAAAGTCACGGAAATCAGGAAACTAGCCATTTGGGGGAATCACTCGACCACCCAGTATCCCGACATCAGCCACGCCTTGATTCGCGGCCGGCCGGCCAAGGACTCGATAGAGCAGCGCTGGTTAGCGGATGAATTCATTCCTCGGGTCGCGAAACGGGGAGCGGAGGTTATCGCCGCGCGCGGCGCCTCGAGCGCGGCATCAGCCGCGAATGCGGCCATCGAGCACATGCGCGATTGGGTGATGGGAACCCCGGCGGATGATTGGACCAGCATGGCGGTTGCGAGTGACGGGAGCTATGGCATTGCGCCCGGTTTGATCTATTCATTCCCTGTGACCACGCGGGACGGCGGCTACAGCATTGTCCAGGGTCTCGGCATCGATGAGTTTAGCCGCGCGCGCATGGAGATCACCCGCAAGGAACTGGAAGAAGAACGGGACGCGGTCGAGAAGCTTTTAGGCCATTAGGAAAGCTCTGCAAAAGTGTGGCGAGCACGCCTTAACGCAGGCTAATCACCGGCCAGCGATTGATGCTCGCGGCCTGCGCCAGCGTCGCGTCCGGATCCACCGCGACGGGATATGTGACCGCATGCAGCAGCGGCAAGTCATTGTGGGAATCGCTGTAGAACCAGGTCTCGGCATAGCTTGTCCCCTGTTTAACCAGCCAGTCGGATAAGCGCACCACCTTGCCGGCGGCAAATGCCGGCGTTCCACACACACGACCGGAGTAGCGTCCGCCGATGATCTCAGGCTCGGTCGCGATGAGATGCTCGACGTCCAGTAATGCGGCGATGGGCTCGGTGAGAAATCGATTGGTGGCGGTGACGATGAGCAGCGTGTCGCCCTTGGCGCGATGCGTGTGCAATAACGCTCGCGCTTTGGGAAGCACGATCGGCTTGATTTTTCGTTCGATATATTGTCCGCGCCACGCGCGCAGCGTATCGGCATCATGCTGCGCTAAAACTTCCAACTGAAAACCCAAAAACGCGAAGATATCCAGCGCACCGTTCAAGTAATCTCGGTAATACTGTTCATGGCGGCGCTCATAGTCGTCTTTTTGAACGATACCTTCCTCGGTCAAGAACTCTCCCCAGAGTGTGTCGCTGTCGCCGCCGATGAGCGTGTTATCAAGATCGAAAATTGCTAAAGTCATTCCCTGCGACTAAGGACTAAGGATTAAGTGTGTTACAATTTCAAGCAAGGTGTAAGCTTGCGAATTTACGGACGAATTCAATCGGATGCTGGCGGTGAGTCATGATAGACGGTCACGGTTTTAGGTTAAATGTGGGAATCATTCTAAGCAATCGCGACGCTCAGGTCTTTTGGGCGCGGCGCGTGGGCATGGACGCCTGGCAGTTTCCCCAAGGCGGCATAAAGCGCCACGAAACCCCCCAGATGGCGATGTTTCGAGAGCTTAAGGAAGAGGTGGGCCTCGAGCCCGAGCACGTGGAGCTCGCCGGATGCACCCGCGCGTGGTTGCGCTACCGGCTCCCTAAACGCTATGTCCGCTACGATAAGAGGCCTGTGTGCATCGGCCAAAAACAGATCTGGTTCATGTTACGGCTCATTGGCACGGAGACGGACGTGCGCCTGGATGTGGCCCCACGGCCGGAATTCGATCGCTGGCAATGGGTGCATTATTGGCATCCCCTACGAGAGGTCGTATTTTTTAAACGCTCCGTCTACGAAAAGGCACTAACGGAACTGGCGCCTTTAGTCTTCGCCGGTAACGATTAATTAGGCACGGCACGCCCGTCATGCGCTACCCGCACCCGTGGCGCGGGCGCGAAGGGCGCGCGACGGTGCTATTTAATATTTGTTCTAAAAACATTACACTAACTTTATGCTTATAAATAAGATTCTCGTTTATTAAACTTCAGCGAGAGCTCGAACTCAGGTTCGAGGGGATAACATTATGAGTATTCGGGGAATAGTCGCCCTCACCGGCCTCGCGAGCCTCATGGCTTGCAGCGCCCTCGTCCCGCCGCCTCCGGTCCCGTCGACCGGGCACCTGCGCGTGGAGGACAACCGCCAAACGCAAGACATTCCACCGGTCGTGGACAAAGTACCGTTGCTGCCTCGGCCCGAGCCGGCGCCCGATCTCGAGAAATACACGGTCGTGGTGAATGAGGTGCCGGTCAAGGAGTTGCTGTTCGCACTGGCGCGGGACGCGCAAGTGAATGTCGATATCGATCCCGGGATCGAGGGGTTCGTGACCCTGAACGCAATCGACCAGACCCTGCCGCAGATCCTCGATCGCATCGCGCGCCAGGCGGACGTGCGGTTTGAAATCCAGGGCAAGAACATCATCGTGAGCCCGGATCGGCCTTATCTCCGCACCTACCGGGTGGATTACGTCAATCTCACCCGCGAAAGCAAGGGCACCATCGATGTCGCCACTCAGATCGCGACCACGGGGACGAGTGACATCGGAGGCGGTGGTGGGGGCGGGGGGGGCGGGGGCAGTAATAACTCCACGAGCTCGATCACCAATACCGCCAACAACCGGTTTTGGCTGACCCTGACGCGCAATATTCAAGCGCTGGTCGGGGAGACCGCCGCCGGGGGCGCCGCGGGCCAGGGCGATATACCGGTGACCGGATCGGTCATTCCCAACCCGGAGAGCGGGATCCTGACCGTGCGCGCGACGTCGAAGCAGCATGCCGCCGTGCAGTCGTTTCTAGACAAGGTGCTGGCGAATGCCCAGCGCCAGGTTCTCGTCGAAGCCACGGTCGTCGAGGTGACCTTGAACGATCAGTATCAACAAGGAATCGATTGGCAGGTGTTACAGAACGCCCCGGGCGGTTCTGGCATTCAGATTGATCCAAACCTCACAGCCCTGTCCAGCGCTATTCCACAGGCTGCTGCAGCTTCGTTGATATTGGGTTATTTGGATAGCGATGCCAGCGGGAAGAACATCAGTATCGCCGTGCAACTGCTGCGGACCTTCGGCGACATCAAGGTGCTTTCGAGCCCCAAGATCATGACCCTCAACAACCAGACGGCCGTGCTCAAGGTGGTCCAGAACGTCGTCTATTTCGAGGTGGATGTCGAGGCTGGGGCGATATCCTTGGGGGTCGTGACCGACCCCGCCGTAGACACCACGGCGAAGACCGTACCGGTGGGATTAGTGATGACGGTGACTCCGCAGATCAACGAAAACGATGCCGTGACGCTCAATGTTAGACCGACGATCTCCAGGGTATCGCGTTTTGTGCCCGATCCCAACCCGGAGCTCGGCACGATACAAAACCAAGTTCCCGAGATTCAAGTGCAGGAGATGGAATCGGTGCTGCAGATCAATAACGGCCAGATCGCCGTGCTCGGCGGCTTGATGCAGGACACGGTGGAGCAGGTTTCCAACAGCATTCCGCTGCTTTCCGATATCCCGCTGCTCGGGGACAGTTTGTTTCGCAGCCGCTCCAACGACTACGATAAGTCCGAGTTGGTGATCTTCCTGCGGCCGTTGGTGATTCGGAATCCGAGCCTCGAGGGGGATCTCGCGGGTTACCGCTCGTACCTCGAGGAGCGCGTCGAATCGAATACTCTGTATTAAGCCGTTTAACGTGACGCGAAATGTCGTATATTCCAGTCGTTCATAGAATCGTTTCCGTGAGCCGGTAAGAAACAAGGGGCTAGCATATGAGCCTATTGATGGATGCCTTAAAAAGGGCCGAACAAGAAAAAAAGAAGGCGGCGGAGGATTTAAAAGCGAACCTCGCTGCCGGCGAGGAAGCCGGAGCCGGCACGCACGATGAGCCAAGCCTCGATATTCCCGTTGCCGAGGCGGGTGCCGAGCCGCCCGGCGACAGGAGTCAGGGTGAACAGATACCGGCAGGAGAGGCGTCCGATTTAACGCTAATGGGCGACCCGATGGACGTTTCGCTAGATAGTAGCTTGCCCCTTTCGGGATCATCGCCAAGCATTTCCGGTGACATTCCCCCGACCGCTTACGATAAAGAAGCCACCCTGCCGTCGCAACGCGCTATCAATGCGTCGCTCAAGGATTATTTTGACTCCTCGCAGAGTGGCGACCGTTCGCGTCCGGAACCGGGCTTATCCACGAGCGGCTCGTTTAAGACGGGTGACACGATCGCCCGGGTTTCCGCGGATACCGTATTCACGGCGACGCGGCGTACGCCGATTACGAGTACGGTCGGCCTAGGTCTTGGGGTGATTTTAGTGCTGAGCGCGTCATTAGGCGCGTTGTGGTTCTGGGGCGAGATCGAGCAAGGCGGCTCGATTACGGATCCCGACAGCAGCACATCTATGCCGCCCCAAACCGCGATGAGCACGTCCAGACCTGAGCAGCAGGCTCCGCCCGCAGGGCCGGTGTCTACACCGACCGATGTGAGCGACCCTGTCACCGCTACTCCCCCGATCTCATCTACTCCGGCCGAGGAGGCCAGCGGCGGGTTGGCCGAGCCGGCGCAGGAACGAGGTTCGCCGCCTCAAGAAGCTCCAGCAGGCTCACAGGAGCCACTCGCTCGTTCCGCAATGGCACCACCGGAGCAGCAGCCTGAACCGCTACCAATACGAGCGGACTTACCGGCCAGCGTGGCGGGAATGGTTGCCGAACCGAGTGCGATCAAGATCACCAAGAGCCGCCGCCGTGATCTGGTCGATTCCGATATCACCGATGCCTATCGGGCCTACCAGCGCGGAGACTACCGCCGCGCCGAACGCATCTATCGGACCGTGCTGAGCGGCCAACCCGAACAACGCGATGCGTTGTTGGGAATGGCCGCGGTCGCCGCGCGTCATGGCCAAACCGCGCAAGCCCAGCGCTATTACGGACGGCTACTTCAGATCAACCCGCGCGATAGCGTGGCGCATGCCGCACTTTCGGGACTGCAAGGCGCGGCCGGCTACGAGCTTAGCGAGTCAAAGCTCAAACTCTTGCTCGACGAGGCCCCCCAGGCGGGACAAATCCATTTCAGCCTCGGCAACCTTTATGCGCGGCAGGGACGCTGGGCCGAAGCCCAGGAAGCCTACTTTAAGGCCTTTGGCACCGAATCCCGGAATCCCGATTACGTATTCAATCTCGCGGTCAGCCTGGACCGGATGGGCCAGGCCAAGCCGGCCGTGGATTATTACCGCCAGGCGCTGGTTCTGGCCGACAGACGATCGGTTAACTTCAATACCTCCCAAGTCCTCTCTAGAATACAGACCCTGTCGCATCCGCCAAGCAGTGACTGAATGTGAATCTCACCAAGGAGCCGCCAAGCCGCATCGGGGAACTGCTGGTACTTAAGGGTGTTGTCAGTGCGGATCAAATACGGATTGCGTTAACGGAGCAGAAAAAGCGCAAGGAGCACCTCGGCAAGATTCTCGTACGTCTCGGTTTCGCCACCGAGGCCGTCATTCGCGATGTCGTGGGCGGCGCGCTCGGTCAGCAGAGCACGGATCTCTCCAATGTCGTCGTGGAAAGCGAAGCCATCAAGCTGCTTCCCAAGGAAATGGCGCGGCGTTACCGCGTCCTTCCCCTCACCTACGATATCCACCGAAACCGTTTAACCGTGGCGATGGCCGACACCTTTAATGTCGTCGCCCTGGACCAATTGAACGCGCTGCTGGGGGGGGACGTCGAGATCGTCCCGCTACTGGCGGGCGAAAACGAAGTCGAGAAGGCCATCGATCAGTTCTATGGTTTCGAGCTATCCGTCGATGGCATATTGCAGGAGATCGAAACCGGGGAGATAGACTATGACAGCCTCGACCCGGAAAGCGAGGCTTACAGTCAACCCATCGTGCGCTTGGTCAACGCGCTGCTCTCGGATGCGGTCAAACGCGGCGCTTCCGACATCCACTTCGAGCCCGAGCAAGGGTTTTTACGCTTTCGTTACCGTATCGACGGGGTATTGCGCCAGGTGAGGAGCCTGCACAAAAACTATTGGTCCGCCATCGCCGTGCGCCTAAAGGTAATGGCGGACCTCGATATCGCGGAGACGCGCGCCCCCCAAGACGGGCGCATTTCCTTGACCTTATCCGGCCGGCCCATCGATTTTCGGGTCTCCTCGATGCCCACGGTCCACGGCGAGAACATCGTGTTGCGAGTCCTCGACCGTCAGAAGGGCCTCGTTCCCTTGGAGGATCTCGGACTGGATCCCGAGGTGTTGAACCGCCTGCGCATGATGGTGGCGCGCCCCGAAGGCATTATACTCATCACCGGACCGACCGGAAGCGGGAAAACCACCACACTCTATTCGTTGTTGAATCACCTCAACACCGAATCCTCCAATATCATGACCTTGGAAGACCCGGTGGAATATCCGATGGTTTTGATCCGCCAAACCTCGGTGAACGAATCGGTGCGGCTCGATTTCGCGACCGGGGTACGGTCGATGCTGCGGCAAGACCCGGACATCATCCTGGTCGGAGAGATCCGCGACGAGGATACGGCCTCCATGACCTTTCGCGCGGCCATGACCGGACACCAAGTATTTTCGACCTTGCACACAAACTCATCGGTCGGGGCCGTACCGAGGCTCCTCGATCTTGGGATCCGGCCCGATATCATGGCCGGAAACATCATCGGTATCATGGCGCAGCGCCTGGTGCGGAAACTTTGCGCCAAATGTAAGCAACCTTACGCCCCCACCGATGTCGAGCGCCGCTTGCTCGGATTGCAAGCCGTGGGGCCTCTACTCTACCGCGCGAGCGGTTGCGGCTACTGCGAACAGCAAGGGTACAAAGGCAGAACCGCCATCATGGAGGTCCTGAAATTCGATCCGGACCTCGACGAGCTCGTGGCCCGGGGCGCGACCATGCGCGACATCGCCCGGTGCGCGTTGGAACGCGGCTTCAAGCCGCTGGCCGAGGCGGGGATCGCCCGCATCGTCGATGGTACGACGAGCTTGGATGAGGTGTCGCGCGTGGTGGACCTGACCGAACGCGTCTAATCGTGGATCTGTTCCAATATAAAGCCGTCGACACCGGCGGCCGCATCATCAAGGGGCAGCTTGATGCGCTCAACCCGGTCGATCTGGAAGTGCGCCTCGGCCGCCTCGGATTGGAGCTGGTTAATTGCAAGGAGGTTCAAGCGACTCGTTTGTCGGCGGGCGCGGGTATCAAGCGCAAGGACTTGATTACCTTCTGCCTCCACCTCGAACAACTCCTGGAGGCGGGGGTGCCGATGCTCGATGCATTGACGGATTTGCGCGATACGCTCGATCACCGGCGGTTCCAGGAAATCACCTCGGCCATGATCGAGTCCATACAAGGCGGCAAGAATCTCTCGGAAGCCATGCGGGATTTTCCCTATGTGTTTAGTGCGGTGTTCGTCAATCTCATCAAAGCCGGCGAGACCACGGGCCAGATCACCCAGGTGCTAAGAAACGTTATCGAAAACCTGAAGTGGCAGGACGAACAAGCGGCCTATACCAAGCGCCTTTTCATGTACCCGGCGTTTGTCGCCGTGATCACGCTGGCGGCTTTAGTATTTTTGATGATTCTGGTCGTCCCCGAGCTGCTAAAATTCGTTCAGACAATGGGACAGGAGCTGCCGCTGCACACGCGGGTGCTGATCTTCACCTCCAATGCCGTGGTCGAGTTTTGGTATGTATTCGTATCAGTACCTGTCTTAATCATCAGCCTTATCCTGATCGGGATTAAGCGCAGCCCGGCGTTTCATGTCGCCTTCGATGCCGCCGTGCTGCGCATCCCGTTATTCGGGCAGATCATCAAGAAACTTATACTGACGCGTATAGCCAGTTACTTTGCCCTCATGTATGCTGCTGGGATAACGGTGTTGGAGTGTTTGAAAGTGGCCGAGGAGATCGCCGGCAACAAAGCCATCGAAGAGGCGCTGCGGAGCGCCGCCCGTCACATCAGCGACGGCGCCGGCCTAAGCAACAGTTTTGCGGCCACCGGCTTGTTTCCTGCCTTGGTATTGCGGATGCTCCGGGTGGGCGAGAACACCGGGGGGCTCGAGACCGCGTTGCAAAACGTAAGCTATTTTTACACGCGCGACGTACGCGAGTCGATCGAGCGCCTGCAGACCGTCATACAACCGGCGATGACCCTGGTGCTCGGAGTGCTTTTAGGCTGGGTGGCCTTATCGGTACTGGGCCCGATCTATGATCTCATCACTAAGATCAAGTTTTAGCTCCGCGCGCCGGCGCGCCCTCTGCATCGCCTCCGATGGCGTGTCGGTCTATCAGTGGGATAAGGGCGGCATTGCCGACGCCTTCGTGTTTGATGTCGATGATGTCGGGCTGGCCAATTTTGAACGCTATCTGAGGGAAACGCCAAAGGTTCCCATTTATCTGATGGTCGACGTCGTCGAAGAAGAATACCGTCACGAAAACATACCGCATCTCTACGGGTCCGACCGTCAAGCGGTCATCGAGCGCAAGCAGGCCTGGTTCTTCCGCGGCACCCCTTATTGCCACGTCATGATGCAAGGGCGTGAAGCGGAGGGCCGCCGCGACGACAAGCTTATGTTCACCGCCATCGTCAACCCGGACATCGTGATCCCCTGGGTCCGGCTTTGCACCCAAAACAAGGTTGCGTTGGCGGGCATCTACTCCTTGCCGATTCTAAGCGCGTCACTTCTCGCTAAGATGAAGGTCCCGTCTCGGCATGTGCTGCTCGTAACCATGCAGGGGTCGAGCGGGCTGCGGCAGTCCTTTTTCAACGACCGGATACTCAAGATGAGCCGGCTCGCCAAGCTGCCCAGGCTTGGCACGGTGCCCTTCGCCCCGTATATCCTCGGGGAGCTGGGGAAGTTCGAGCGCTACCTCACCAGCGTGCAGCTCCTAAAAGGCGAGCCGCTCGATACCTATATCCTCGCGCATGGCGAATCATTGGACCAGTTGGAGCAAGCGTGCCGCAACACGGAAACGGTACGTTATCACTTGCTGGACGTCGCCGATGTCGCCAGGCGTCTCGGGATCCACGGAGTGCTCACCACTCCGTTTAGCGATCATATCTTCGTGCACCTCTTGCTGCGCACCCAACCGAAGAACCATTTCGCCTCGAATGAAGAACGCCGTTACTATACGCTGCACCAAACCCGCGCCGGTCTGTATGCGGCGAGCGTCATCGCCTTGCTCGGCAGCGCTCTGTGGAGCTGGTTCAACCTGATAGAAGCCGTGTCGGTCAGGCAACTGGCTCGGGATGCGGCACAAAAAGCCACGTTCTATCAAGCTCGCTACGATAAGGAAAAAGGACGGCTGCCTCCCACCGCGGTCAGCCCCGCCGATATCAAGGCCGCCGTGGACATCGTCGATACGCTTACTCAACACAAAGCGGCGCCGCTCGGCCGGATGGGGGTCCTCGGGCAGGCGCTCGCTGGTTTCCCCACCCTGCGGCTGGAAGAAATCCAGTGGACGGTGAGCACCGACCCGCAAGCGAGCGCGGGCGCCGCCGCCCCGCAGGCGCCACCCGTTCCACGCACGGGTCAAACGCCCAGTTACTATGAAATCGCGGAGATCACCGCCAATGTCTATCCCTTCGACGGGAATTACCGGGCCGCTTTAGATCAGATCAACCGCTTCGGCGACGTGTTGCGGTCGAAGTACCAAGCCCATTCGGTCACGGCTGCGAACCTCCCGCTCGATACTCGCTCGAGCGGCCAAATGCGCGGTGATACCAAGGACCTAAATATACCCGAGAAAGCGGCGTTCTCGTTGCGGGTCGTTTTCGGAGCCGAAGATGCGAACGGTTGACATCGAATGGCCGCAGTTGAGGGCGCCGTTCGCGGCGCTGGTGGTAGCATTCATCATCAGCGCCTTGCTTATCATTGCCAGCGGTTATTTCCGCGACGAGATGGCGGAGGACCATCGGCTCAACAACCAGACGTTTCTGGAGGTAAGCCGCAAGTACCTGTCGGTGGATCAGGACGAGCTTATCATCAAAGAGCTGTATCCGCGGTTCGTCAATCTATACCGGCGCGGGATTGTCGGAGATGAAATGCGCTTGGATTGGGTGGAGACCCTCAAAAACGCCGCGGCGACACTTAAACTTCCCGGCCTGCGTTATGAGATCACCTCCCGCGAACCTTATAGCCCGGCGTTTCCGCTTGTTACAGGGGCTTATCAAGTCAGTACCAGCACGATGAAACTGGACCTCGGGTTGTTACACGAGACCGATCTTGCATCCTTGCTGCAAGATCTCGATGAGAAGGCGCCGGGGATCTATACCGTAAAGGAATGTACGCTCAAGCGGGCGCAAAATGTAGTCGCCGAGGATCCGGATGAGGAAAACGTCAAGGCGGAATGTGACTTGCTTTGGTTTACTCTAAGCCTCGCGAGCGGCGCGAGGATCGATCTTTAGAACTTAGCAAAATGTATCAAAATGTAGGGCGGGTTAGCTGAATAACCGCCCGTGACGGAAGGCGTTTACAAAGAAACACATCAATTTGTTATATACTTAAAATCAATCACTTAAAATGTGTTTCTTGAGAGCCGCGTTGTTTGCGGCGTAACCCACCATCCTGTCGGCGGGACGCCGACTCGTTATACCGCAAAGGCGTCAGGAGACAAGCTACGCTTGTCAGGTTGGTGGGTTACGCCGCAAACAACGCCGCTAACCCATCCTACATTGAATGCGATAATTTTTGTAAAGTGTGGGTAAGCAAAAGAGGCGTGCCATGAAAACAATCATTGCATTAGTCGGGCTCGGGCTCCTGAGCCCCGGCATTCGCGCGGATGATCTCGGCCGCCTATTCACGACACCGAAAGAGCGGCAGAGGCTCGAAGCCTTGCGGAATCAGCCCCCAAGCCCTGAAGCGCCGGCCGAGCCACTGGAGCCTGAAGCCCTCGCACCGGAGCCGCCCCCGGTTCAAAGTGTCAGAGTAGACGGCTTCGTATCGCGGTCTCGCGGGGACAATACCGTTTGGATCAACGGCACCAATTCGTTAACGGGCGACCTTGGATCGCAGCAGGTCGATGTTAACGTCCGAGGCATCCGCGGCCAAACCGTGCCGGTTCGCGTCCAGAACTCTCCCGTGGGAGTTGGCTTGAAACCCGGTCAAACGTTCGACCCGACCGCTTCGCGCGTGGTTGATTTGTATCAAGAGACAAACGACGCCGAGGCGGCATCGGATAGCGCATCGCCGGCATCGGGGTCGCCCCGGTAGATAGAGCGGGCTTTCCGCGGGCCACCGCCGGTACTAAGGACGGGTCGTCTACCAAGACGTTAGCGAGATCGGTCAATACGCATGTCCAGGCTTGTGTATACAGGCAACGGTCATAATCTACGTTTTGTCCTCCGTCATGCCGGTGAAAACCGGCATCCAGGCGAGCCTTCATGCGCCGCACTGGACCCCGGCGTCCGCCGGGGTGACGGTGATATGGGGGTCATATCCATGCTTAGGAAAATTATGCCCGTTCGCGGTACAACTGGCGCGCGGTTTCAAACGAATGATGACATTGAAGCCTATGTGGATGCGGGGCCATCGCCACATTGTCATTCCAGCGCGAGCTGGAATCCGGGCGTTTTTAATAACGACTGCATGCCAGCTTTCGCTGGCATGATGGGATCGGTATTGTGAACGGTTTTGCAAGACGCACTATTAAAAAACATTCCGGCTTTGCCCTCGTCGCATTCCTCCTTATTCTTGTAACCGGGGCTGCATTTGTTTTGCTTAGAGGGCTAAACGCGGCGGCGACTCAATCCTACCGCGACGCGCAGACGGCGAGTGCGTTGGCGGAGGCGAAAGCGGCTTTAATTGGATATGCGGTAAGTGGACTATTAAATCCCGCTTGCATAGACCAAACAGATATTGATTGTGTGCGGCCCGGCGATTTGCCTTGTCCTGATCGAAATAACGACGGTTTTGCTGAATCAGCCTGTGGGCCTTATCCCCCTGTCGCAACGGATTCCTGGACACGGTTAGGGCGCTTGCCTTGGAAGACACTCGGACTGCAAGATTTGCGCGATGGGGCCGGCGAACGCTTGTGGTACGCAATCTCAGTAAATTTCAAAAATAACACTCGGTATAATTGCAATCCCAGCGACCCTGATGCTGATTCATCTGGATGTCTAAACAGCGATGCACAGGGAAGGATCACCGTCCGAACCGCTAACGATACTGTGATATATGACGCGAGCAACTCAGATCCGTTAGCGCGGAACGGTGCGATAGCCGTCCTATTCGCACCCGGAACAGTGTTGAGGCGGGGATCTGGTACCGATCAGGATCGGACTGGAAGCGATGTTTGTACCACGCCTTTCCCATTTATGACACCGAGGTGCGATCCGCAAAACTACCTTGATGCAACGCTCACGGAGGATAATGGTAACTTTTATGATGGAAATACAATTTCAAGCAGGACAAATGGATTTATCCAAGGCGAGGTCTTTGATGGCAGCGGTAACGCGATTGTTAACGATAGATTGCTTCCGATAGCATATCAGGATCTAATGCCATTATTGGAAAAGCGAGTCGTGGCGGAAGTGCTCACGTGCCTTAGAGATTACGCTGTGGATCCCGCGAATTCAGGCCGCTCTCCGTGGGCCGTGCCGATAGGGGGGGCGTCGCCGAACTACGACGACACCACCGATACGCGTTTCGGGCGCGTACCAGAACAACTTGACGATACCGAAAGCGCTGGTATGACCGGTTCTTGGCCTACCACTTGTAATGTCGATGCGGGCACCAATTGGTGGCTTAACTGGAAAGAGTTAATTTTTTACGGAGTGGCCGACGCATACAAGCCTACTAGCTCTGCACCACCTAGTTGCGCGTCCAGCACTTGCCTTACCGTTAATCGGCCGCCTCCCTTTGCTCCGCTCACTAATAGACAAACCATCGTTATCGCAGCGGGCAAACGACTCGCGGGCGTAGCAGTTGACCAGCCTAGGACCGATCCCGCTGTTGACAAGGGCAATGTTAGTAATTACTTGGAAAATGATAATGCTACGCCGCTCCCTCCGACGATGGACGATTCGTTCACAGCGGTTAACGCCACCGCCACGTTTAACGACGTCGTATGCACTAACGGGAGTTGCCTATAAAGGCATGATTACCTACCGCATCCACATTGCTGGAGTAGCCGATGACACTACCAGAGCCGTATGGAACGCGGTTTTACGCTGATCGAAGTTGCGATCGCCGTAGTCGTGATCGCACTGTTACTGGGTAGTTTACTCGGGCCGTTATCGGTAAGAATCGAACAGGCAGACCGGCAAAAAACACAAGAGTTGCTCGATGATATCAAAGAGGCGCTTTACGGTTTCGCTGCGGCGAACGGACGACTTCCATGTCCGGACACCGATGATGATGGTCACGGAGATCCCCAAAATCCTGGGCCTGGCGAAGCGTGTGTTGGAGTTGCCGGTAATTTGGCCTCTACCAGCCCTAAATCCATCCTTCCATCAGCAGACCTTGGAGTTTCTGGGACGGACGCATGGGGCGAGCCGTTCGCATACGCAGTAACCGGCGATTTCGCCGACAATGACGAAAATAACAGCGGGGGGTGCATTTCGACGTCTCCGACGACCTCCATAGCGTTGTGTTCGGTCGGTACCATCTGTGTTAAAGGCAGTACCGATGCGGTTGGCTGCAATGTGGGAGCCAATATTCCGGCTATCGTTGTCTCCTACGGAGCCAATGGAAATCTGGCCCTAACCTCCGCAGACGAAACCGAGAACCGGCCGCCACATGACATCGATTTTGTTTCCAGAGGCTACAGCCAAAATCCGGGCAGCGAATTTGACGACCTTGTCGTATGGATTTCACCCCATATCCTGAAGAATCGAATGATTGCAGCGGGTCGTCTACCGTAGGTCGTTGTTTCTCTGCTTGGCCCACATCCACAACCCCGTGATCACCAGCGCCAAGAACAGCAACGCCGCGCCGTCGACCACATAGATGCCCCATTGGCCCACGATACGACCGCTATGCAGGTCGAGTATTGCGCGTTCCAACGGCAGACCACTGCCGCGATAGGCCTGCATTAGGCGCTTACAAAAGTAACATCGACAAAATGTTGTGGATATCTACGCGGCGATCCGCAGGTCTTCCATGAGCGTGAACATGTCTTGACGAATGGCTTCATAGTGTTCGTCGATGGGACTCCAGGTCTTCGGCTTGCGACCCATCCGGGGTTTGCCCACACCGGCCAGAATCGGGCGTAGGACTTTCTCTCGCAGGATTACCAGTGCCGCCATTGTGCGGATGGCTTGCGGGGTAAGGGAGTATCGGCGAGAGTTATCACGCCTGCTCACCAGGTCTTTGCCGCGGAGCTTCTTGAGGTCGTAAGCGGCCCGACGCGTGTCGTAGGTAGAGGGGGTTGCCCCCAACATGGATACGGCCTGCGCCAATTGGCCTGCGGCAAACCCATCGGGCGCACAGGCCAAGGCGAGGACCGCACGCAGCACGAGGCGGGTTATCGGCTTATTGATATCGATGCCACCGAGCCGGGTCCTGCCGACCCGAGAGGGGTTGGGAAGCTGATTCAGCGTCTCGTCGCTGATGAACGCCGCATCCATGCAGTACACGTTGCCGAGGAACTGCTCCAAGATCTGGTGAAGCCGCAAGACGATCTGCGGGAAGCGCTCTAGAGGCCGCCCGCAGCGAAGGGCTTGGGTGTTGTGGACAATGACCTCGATACGAAGCACGCGCTCGGCCTTTGGTATACATCTTCAGAGTCAGCTTGCCGAAGTGCAACTTGAAGATCGTCAGGTCATGGCCGCTTCAACTCATTTCAAGGCTGCGGGTGTCGTGCGCTGCGATGAGATAGAACCCCTGCCGGAAGGGTTCGATGGCTTCTGGATCTCGAATCCGGCATCGATCATTCATATCGTTTCAAAGCCTGGTCAGTATTGATGGGTGAACGAAGTGACAGCTGCAATTTGCACGCAAAGCGTCGGATCGGTACCTGGTGCACCTCGCCGTTTCCAGATCGCCCGCTTTCTGGATGCCTTCTGGGCCGGAAACGTTCCAATTAGCGAGTTCTTCATCTTAACAGCGTGAGGAGAGCACCATGACGAAACCTATCTGCGCGGTGATTGGGGTCGGTCCCGGTAACGGTGCGCCGCTCGCCCGGCGCTTTGCCGCTGGAGGCTACACGGTGGCGCTGCTCGCGCGCACCACCGAGTTTACCGGTAACCTCGCCGCCGAGATTGGCGATGCCCGCGCCTATGCATGCGATGTCACGGATCGAGCTTCGGTGGAGCGCGCCGTCGCCAGTATCCGACAGGATTTGGGTGATGTGGATGCGCTCATCTACAACGCCGGCTCGGCACCTGGGGTACCGTCGAGGACATCAGCGTTGATGATTTCGATATGTCCTGGCGGGTCAATGCGCTGGGGGCGCTGATCGCGGCACAACAGGTGATCCCGGCTATGAAACAAAAGGGAGGGGGCAAGATCCTCTTCATCGGTGCCACCGCCTCGCGCCGCGGCGGCGCCAAGACGGCGGCATTCGCCCCGGCCAAGGCGGCTCAGCGCAGCCTTGCCGAAGCCATGGCTCGTCATCTGTGGCTGCTCGGCATCCATGTGGCGCTAGTCATCATCGATGGTGTAGTCGATCTGCCCGAGACCCGCGAGCGCATGCCTGACAAGCCTGCCGAGTTCTTCGTCAAGCCCGAGGAACTGGCCGACACCGCCTTCATGCTTACACGGCAAAAGCGCTCAGCCTGGTCCTTCGAAATAGAAGCAAGACCGTTTTGGGGAGAACTGGTAGGAGGCAGAGGCAGGGCCGGGCCGCCGAAACGCTTTGACGGAGGCTGACCACTGACATCTGACCAAGCCAAGCGCACACAAAGCCGGACCCTCAACAGTGCCGCTGCGCGCCGCTCTTTCGGCCCGGTCAATCGCATCGTTAGACACCTTGCATTCGATACGTCGCAATCACTAACTGCCACAGGAGCCCAGTCTATGAGTCCGAACAAAATGGTTGTACAGAGATATATGGATGGTTTTAATAAGAGCGATCATGAGCAAATTCTGTCCTGCTTAGCTGACGATATTGAGTGGCTTATTCCGGGCGCATCTCATTTGGTTGGAAAAGACGCCTTTGACAAAGAAATTGAGAATGATGCATTCACAGGCAGTCCAACCATAAAGATCACACGCATGATCGAGGAGAATAACGTTGTGATAGCCGAAGGCACGGTTCGCAGCGCGAGGAGAGACGGTGGTTTTCTTAACGCAGTGTTCTGCGATATTTTTGCAATGGAAAATACCAAAGTCAAACGTTTGACCTCATATCTCGCTGAACTTAAAGAGCAAGCGTCTGGCAGCGTTAAGGACGGCGTCCAACAATTCATTCAAGCCGAACCCGGTTCGCGGCTCGGCTTAATTCAGGCGTTACGCAATTTGAGGAGGAAGAATATGGCAGGCGAAACCGAACGAAGAGGAAGTTGCCTTTGCGGCGCAGTCCGGATTTTAATAAAGACGATCAGCAAGAGTGTGGGCGCCTGCCATTGCGGTATGTGCAGAAAATGGACAGGTGGGCCCTTGCTCGCGATTGAGTGCCGTAGCGACGTTCATTTTGAAGACAATGACAGTATATCTGTCTTCAGCTCTTCCGACTGGGCCGAGCGTGGCTTCTGTAGCAAGTGTGGAAGCCATCTTTTCTACCGCCTAAAGAAAGAAGGGCACTACGCAGTTCCTGTTGGTCTACTCGATGACGGACAATGGGTCTTTGATCAACAGATTTTTATCGATGAGAAGCCATCGTTTTATTCGTTCGCAAACCACACGAAGAACCTGACCGGGGCCGAGGTATTCGCGCAGTATTCAGCGCCTTCAGACTGACAAAGGAGGGCGTCAGCATGCTGCATAATCAGCCGTTCCAGCCGACGCTCGTACCTCGCGCGGGTGAACCGCCACGTTCAGCGTCTTGAGGAGCGTTCCGGGCTTGCTCAAGGTTATCCTGTACATCGCAACGAGTCTTGATGGCTATATCGCAGGCCGTCTGGCGAATAGATCGGCTGTTGCAGGATCACGACTACGGCTATGCGGATGGGTCAAGGGGCCCGGCACCGAAACCTGGCACACGAGGCGCGCCGCATCCAGACCCGCATGAGCCGAGCTTGGTTATTCCTTATGCGCGACGATTCGCAATCGCCTGTAGTCGGCGAACCAATGCCCGTCTGCAAACAGGCTGCATCGCGTCTTATCCTCTACCTTTCGTAGTACTTGCTCTTTTTTATGGTCCGGGACGTGGCTCATCACACCCTGGTCAAACATCGCTATCCAGTTCCGCAAGCCCTGCTCTCCGGCTTCGAGCTTTGTCGGCCTGTCAAACAGGACGGCACTTCTTACGAAGAGGCCATGCCGCTCGATCAATCCCGAGTATTCCGAGATGCTAGGGTAGTACCGGCCGTGCTCAACCTTGACGTCTAACACCTCCCAGATGGCCTCCCGAACGGCCGTCGTGATCGCGGCAATATTTCCTTTGCCACCCAACTCAACGACAACCCTACCGCCTTGCTTCAGGGACTGGGCCATACAAACCACAGCTCGTTCCGCTTCGGTTACCCAGTGAAGCGCGGCGTTTGAGAAAACGGCATCGAAAGGCTCTGTAAACGAGAAATCCGCCGCGTCGGCCAAAACAAAGTTAATATCCGGCCATGCTGTTCGTGCCGCCTCAATCATCTCCGGTGAGCTATCAATGCCTACGACCTCCGCTCCCATTTCGGCGATGAGCTTGGTCAGATGACCCGTGCCACACCCGACATCCAAGATCCGCTCCCCGCGCTTGGCGTTGAGCAATGCAAGCACCTCTTCTCCATACTTGAATACGAAAGAGTGCTTTTGGTCATACAGACATGAGTTCCATTTCATATTTTTCGATTCGCACTTCGCGCTCAAGATCACGCCATCGTTCCGAGAATGACGCTGGATGCTTTGAAGATCGCAACCGCCCGTTTACCGGCTTCAAGCCCAAGCGACCGAACACTTGGATTGGTCACAATCGCTGCGATGCTCCCGCCGCCATCAATCTCTAAGACCACCTCCGCGTTGACCGCTCCGGGAATCACAGAAGCAACAGTTCCATAGAGTTGGTTGCGGGCGGAAAGCTTGGCTCCATCAAAATCGCTGGCGATGATGATGGAAGATGCCTTGATTAGTGCAAACGCTTGGCTGCCGATTCTCACTCCGAGCGACTCCGTGCTTTCTCGGGTCACAACGGCCACGATCCGAGTGTTCTTCCCCACTGTAAGTTGGATTTCGTCGTTGACCGCACCGCTCTTCACGGCAGTGACGACTCCGGAAAACTGGTTTCGGGCACTGCTTTTCATATTCAAGGTTCGCAGCAGATTAAGGTCGGACGTGAGATCGATGGCTTCATTGCTCAGCAGTTTCACGAACCGTCGATGGACCGCTTCGATCTGGTCGAAACGCTCGATTAGTTGAAGGCCTCGTGGTGTCAATTGCGTCCAGCCTCCCCCTCGGCCGCCGCTGCTTCGTTCAACCAACGGCTCACCCGCCAGATTGTTCATCGTGTCGACCGCATCCCAGGCGGCCTTGTAGCTCATGCCAATCGCCTTAGCCGCCTGGGTGATCGAGCCTTTTTCGACTATGGCGCGCAGCAAACCCACGCGACCACGGCCACCTAGGTTTTCGTCACCAACTTTCATCCAGACTGCGCCGTCCAGATGGATCGGATCGTTAGGTTGGTTGGCTGTTTTGGCCATGAGAACTCCGGATAAACTGTTAGGGTATCGGTCGCGCATCAATGGCGCGGCGCTCAAGGCTATCAAGCTGCCAGCGCATTATGATCCACTGTTTTCTCAATCGTTCGGCCGTCTTGAATATGAATTACGGCACCTGCAAAGCAGTCAACATCCTCTTCGTCGTGAGAAATCAGAATCAGTGGAATGTTGAGCTGGGCTTGAAGCTCCGCCAGTTCCTGGCGCAAATGCGCCCGTAGCGCGCGATCAAGCGCGGCAAACGGTTCATCCAGCAGCAGTGCGCGGGGTTCGGCTACAAGAGCACGGGCCAAAGCGGCCCGCTGATGTTGCCCACCCGACAGCTGCTCCGGGTATTGATGCGCCACGGGCGCAAGACGGAATGCTTCGAGCCAGCGGGTCACGGAGTCGTGCCGTACATTGCGTTTCGGATTCATCAGTCCGGGATGCAGCGCGAACGCAATGTTCTGTAGCACTGTAAGATGAGGGAACAGCGCATAGTCCTGAAATACGTAGGCAAGCTCACGCTCCTGTGGCGGCAGGTCGATGCGTGCGCGATGATCAAACAGAGAAAGCCCTTCCAGTCGAACATGCCCATCGTCGGGTGCGCTTAGACCGGCGATCATCTTCAGCGTCTGACTCTTGCCTGCACCTGATGGCCCAAACAGAACCAGCCGCCGTGCATTACTGCGAAAGCGCACGTCCAGCTTGAAGCTGCGTTTGGTGTTCTCAAAATGCTTGCGCACATCGACATCCCAAATCATGGAGTCATCCTCATGGCTGACCTGCAATTCGTCCCGGCGCGAGGCGCCCCGCGGCCAGCAGCACCGTGATGCAAGTCACCGATGTCACCAGCACGAGAAAATTCGCAACGTTGTCCTGCCCTGCTTGAGCCGCCTCGTAAACCGCGATGGACAAGGTTTGCGTTTTCCCGGGAATGCTTCCTGCCACCATCAAGGTTGCACCAAACTCCCCGGTCGCCCGGGCGAAGGCGAGCAATGCCCCAGCCAAAATGCCGCGCCATGCCAAGGGCAAAGTCACCCGAAAAAAAACCGCGACCTCGCTGATACGGAGAACGCGCGCAGCCTGTTCAAACTGAGGATCAACGGCTTCAAACGCCGCCCGCGCCGACTTGAAAACCAGCGGGAAGGCGACGATGGTGGCCGCAATTACGGCTCCCTGCCAGGTAAAAATGAGGTTGATGCCGAAGTTCTCCTGAAGCCAGCCGCCAATCGGTCCGCGACGCCCAAGTAACACGAGCAGGTAGTAGCCGAGCACAGTGGGAGGCATGACCAGGGGCAGCGTCAGAAGCGCATCCAACAGGTCGCGACCTGGAAACCGCTTGCGCGCCAGCAAAAAACCGACGGACACACCAAAGACCAGGTTGAGAGCAGTGGCCCAACCGGCGACTTTGAGTGTCAGGCTCAACGCGACCCAAGCGTTTTCCATCGACAAAGATCAAGGCTTTCCGAAACCGTACTTCGCGAGCACGGCTTGCGCTTGATGGGAATCGACGAAGGCGACGAATTTCTTTGCGACTGCGTGGTTGGCGCTGGCGGCGACCGGTGCAATGGGATAGAGAATCGGGATATCAGTCGCTACGGCAAGGGCCACTTCAACCTTGTCGGGCATGATGGCGGCGTCGGTCGCGTACACAAAACCGGCGTCGACCTCTGAGCGCGCCACATAGTCAAGGGCCTGTCGCACAGTCTGTGCGCCGATCATTTTCGGCTCGATGGCCGACCAAAGCCCCGATTTCTCCAGGGCGCTTTTCGTATAACGGCCCACCGGAACACTGGCCGGCAGTCCAATGGCGATATGCTTGTAATGCGCCTGCAAGAGGTCGTTCAACGCCTTCGGCGCGTTGCCACCATCCACAGGCACAACAATGACCAGCGTGTTGGAAACGAAGTTGTGCCGTTCTTCTGCTTTCACAAGACCCTGTGCTTGCGCTTGATTCATCGTTTCTTGATCGGCGCTGGCAAATACATCAGCAGGGGCGCCCTTGGCGATCTGTTGTAACAGAGCCCCCGAAGCGCCGAAGTTGAACTGCGGTTTTACCCCTGGATTTTGAGCCTCGAAGAGTGGGGCCAATTCATGAAAGGCGTTGGTCAGGCTGGCTGCCGCCGACACGATTAGTTCTGCGGCAAGTACCTGCCAACTGAGAAGTAAACCAAAGAAAGCTACGAGAAGGTGCGACATGAGGCGCTTTCATTGTGTCGAAAATCGTAATATACGCTTGTATATGACGGATGTCACTCTTTGTTTAGTCGACAAACCGCGTTCGATTTCCTATTGTTGCACCGGTGGGTGGTTTCGTGGTCTGCTCTGAGTCGCAAGGCGGATCCGCAGTGCCACCCTGGCGGAGCAGCATCGAAGCACATTCGACGAAACAGCAATGGCAACAGCTACACAGTTCCGCGATGCCCTGGCCAGGGCGATCTTCACGCCCAAGATCAGCGAGAGAAAACTGGCGGAAAAACTCGACGCCATCAAACAGACGCTGCCGGTCCCGGTGATCTGGGTGCTCGGCAAGGCCCAGTCCGGCAAGAGCGCCCTGATCCGGGCGCTCACGGGCCGCGACGATGCCGCCATCGGCAACGGCTTCCAACCCTGCACGCGTACCGCGCGCCACTACGACTTCCCCGACACAACGCACTGTTTCGTCCGCTTCCTGGACACCCGGGGTCTGGGCGAGGTCCATTACGACCCGACCGAGGACATGCGTTTATTCGGGCAGCAGGCGCATCTCTTGATGGTCGTGATGAGAGCGATGGATCACGCGCAACAGGAGGTGTTACAGGCCTTGCGGGCGATCCTGAGGGAACACCCAAGGTGGCCTGTGATCGTGGTTCAGACCACTCTGCATGAAGGCTATCCCAACCGGGCTACGCCGCATCTCGATCCCTATCCCTATGCCAGCACTCCTTGGCCGCCGACCGTGCCCAAGGATCTTGCACGCTCGCTCGGTAAGCAGCGGGAGTGGTTTGCCGATATCGAGGCGGCTTTTGTGGCGCTAGATTTCACCTTGCCCGAAGACGGCTATGCGCCGGTCCATTACGGGCTCGACGCATTATGGGCGGCGATCGAGGCCGCCCTGCCTTTGGGGTTACGGGCGCTCTTCCAGAGCACTGAACACGTGGAACAGCTCCGCGACATCTATGCCCGGACCGCCCACCCCCACATCCTGACCTATGCCTTCCTCGCCGGAGGTCTGGAGGCGATTCCGATCCCGATAGTCAGCGTCCCGTTCGTATTGTCACTGCAGGCGAAGATGCTGCAGGCCATTGCCTCTATCTATAATCAGGAGCTCAACCGCCAGCGCGTTGCCGAGATCGCGAGCGCCCTGGGCCTGGGCTATCTTTTGCGCTGGGGCGGCAGGGAGATCATCAAGTTCATCCCGGCGTACGGGACAGCCGTCGCCTCGGTGTACACCGCTGGCGTGACCTATGCCCTGGGCAAAACCCTGTGTGCGTATTTCAGCTCGATAAAGAAGGGATACGTGCCTGACAGGGCGGTGTTCGAGCGGATCTACGCGGAGGAATTGCGGGCGGGGCGAGAATTGTTAGCGCGCTACGTGCAGGCGCTCCGGTCTTGAATCAACGCACCGTCATGACCACCCGGCCCTCACCGATGAAGTTCTCGCTCCGCTGGCTGGTGGCGATTGCGCTGATCGTGCTGCCTGCCATCACCCTCCTGCCGCTGGGACTCGTGTGGCTGTGGCAACAGGGGCTGATCCTGCAGTGGCTGCTGGTACTGGCGTGCCTGGGTGGGGCGGCTTGGTTGGCGCTGGTATGGCAGAACCGTAAGCACACGGTCGCGCTCACGGACAAACCCGAGGTGCAGCCAGACCCCCACTGGCCGGACCGCAATCGCGCCGCCTGGGATAAGGCCACCGCGATCACGAAGAAGCTCACGCTCGCGGACTACCCGCTCGACGACCCCGCCAGACTCATCGAGCTGGGCCGAGAGACGATCACGATCGTCGCCCGGCATTATCACCCGGAATCGAAAAATGCACCGCTCGAGATCGCGATCCCCTATTTCCTCATGATCATCGAGCTGGTCAGCAAGGATCTGAGAATACTCCTTGATAACATCCCCTTCAGTCATATGCTGACCATCCACGATCTCATGCGCGGGCACAGCCTAGCGAGCTTCGCGGGCAAGTGCTACGACGTATACCGGCTGGGTTCCCTGGCCATCAATCCCGTGGGAGCGGTGCTGCGCGAGCTGCGCGACCTGACCGCGCACCAGGCCCTGAGATACCCCGCCGACGAGATCAAGAGCTGGTTATTGCAGAGCTATGTGAAGCAGGTCGCCTACTACGCGATCGAGCTTTACAGTGGGGCCTTGACCTTGAGCGATCGGCCAACGGCTGAATATATAACTAGATACTCCCGCACAGATCTTGAGCGCCGCGAGCTGCCCGCTGAGGAACCCTTGCGGGTGCTCGTGCTGGGTCAGGTCAAAGCCGGTAAATCCAGCCTCATCAATGCCCTCTTCGGTGAGCTTCGGGCCATGACCGATGTACTACCCCTAACCTCCGGGATCACCTCGTACGTATTGGAGAGCCAGGAAACGGGGCGGATGATCGTCCTCGATAGCGCGGGTTATGCCGGGCCGACGGCAGATCAGGGATTCGATGAAGCAGAGGCCGAGTTCTTGCGCAGCGACCTGATCCTACTCGTGTGCTCGGCCACCAACGCCGCCCGACACGCAGACCGGCAGCTGCTTGATAATATCAATGCCCTGTTTCAGCGCCGTCCCGACCTGATCGCGCCCCCGCTCCTCTGCGTCCTGACCCATGTCGATCAGCTCCGTCCCTTGCGTGAATGGGATCCGCCCTACAATATCGCCCAACCCCAGCGGCCCAAGGAGCAGGCGATCCGAGGCGCCATGGAGGCAACGGCCGAGGACCTGGGGATCGATGCGAGCGATGTGATCGCGGTCAACCCGCTGCCTGAACAGATATACAATATCGAAGAAGGAGTGATTCCGGCGATCCTCGGCAAGCTCGATCACGCGCAACGGGTCAAATATCTACGCTGCCTGCGAGAGCTCAAGCGGGAGGATCACTGGAACCGCCTGCGAGAGCAGGCCCGGAAGGCCGGCCGTATCCTCCTCGATACCGGCGCGCGCATGGCGGCGAAGACCGTAGAGAGTCTGAGTAATGAGACGAAAGAGTTATGACTCTCGCTTCAACCACCGCTTGTCCTTTTCGAGTTCTTCGATGCTCCTTTCGGGCACGAGGTTCTGTTTCGCCAATCGGTCCTTAGCTCTAATCATAACGGCTGCTCCGATAACCAGATAGATCACGCCCGTAATAATAAAGCCGAGCGCGTACTTGACCGGCTGGCTGAGCAGAGTCTTTTCGAATAGCGCGGAAACCAGGAAGGCTATGGCCACGTTCAGCAGCGATAATCCGACGGCTGCGATTATACCGCCCACGCCGATAGAGACGCGCCCGCGCACATATGCGTCTATATCTTCTTTGATCTCGAGCTTCAGCAGGCCGAGTTTGGTGTCGAGTAGAGCGACTATATCTTCGCCCAGGCGACCAATCAGCGAGGCAAAGCTTTCGCCGCTCGCATCCGGGTTCGCGCCGGCTGCGCGCCTTTTAATATCCGCCATGCCTTATGCCTCCGTTATGGATTCGATATTTTATCACCCGACCATGAGTCAGGACCGAAGGCTTACTTGCTAGATTTGCCGCCAGGCTTTCCGGTAGACTTCCCGCCCTTGTTTCCGCCTTGCTTATTGAGACCCGCAGCCTCTTCGCTCGTACCCGCAGCCTCTTGGAGCGGACCGATGATTGCGCGAACTGCGCCCGCAGCCGCTCCGGCCAGGACTTTGGCCGCTGTTTTCTTTATTTGCGTCTTAGCGGTTAAACTAGCGCTGCCCTTCTTCGTGCCGGCTTTCTTACGCGCGGACTGCTTGCTTGCAGACGCTTCTTTGCTTGATTTCTTTGCTGCCATTCTATTCTCCTAGTGATGTTTGGAATGCCATCGTTGCGCGCTCGCGAGATGGCGTCCGGTGATGCATTCGCTCAGTTGCGTTTCAGAATACGAAATTCAGTGTCATTTCTCAACTGATTTCTGACCCGTATCGATGAGGCCTCTTGCCGTCCTTTCCGGTTCTTCAGGGGGAGAAATGACGAGACGCTCTTTCGGTTCGCTGTAAAGTGCGCTGTCGGTGTATTTCTGGTGCAAATACTTAAACCCAACCACGAGCGCCGCAGTCGCGGGCAGCGCCAGCAACACACCGAAAAACCCGAACAACTGGCCAAAAGCGAGCAACGCAAAAATCACCACTACCGGATGCAGCCCGATACGGTTTCCCACCAACCAAGGTGTGACGACCATTCCTTCCAGTAATTGCCCGAGGAAGAAAACGATCCACACCGGGACCAACCCTCCGAAACTTTGGAATTGAATCAATCCGGCTAGGGTTGCGAGCACGAATCCGACGATGGCGCCGAGATAAGGAACAAAAGTGAGCATCCCCGCCAGGATGCCGATCGGCAGCGCAAAGTCCAGACCCACGAGCCAAAGGCCCGTGACGTAAAAAACGCTTTGCAACAGCATGACCGACAATTGGCCGCGTAAAAATTGTCCCAAGACTTTGTCGACATCGCGAGCCATGGAAATGGTTTCCTCTCGAGCGCGCCTTGGAATCGTTTCGCCGATCTGCGCAATCATCAGGTCCCAGTCGCGCAACACGTAAAACAACACCACCGGCACGAGCACCAGATTGATTACGAGTTCGGCTAATGCGAGACCGCCGGTTGTCAAACTAGGTATCAGCTTGGCCGCGAAACTTTTGGCGGCGGGGAGATTCTCCATCAGCGCCTGTTTGATTCCCTGGATATCAAAGTCGAAAGCAATTCCGAAACGCTGCAACCAGGGCGTTATGTAAGAACTTAACGCTTCCAGATATTGCGGATAGTTTTGCATCAAGGTTGCCGCCTGCTGTTCGAACAAAGGCACCAGAATGACCAGGATCAGGATCATAAGGCCGATCAGCAAGGTCATGACTATCAAGACGCTGAGTGTACGAGGAATTTTTTTGGCTTCCAGCCCATCCACCAGCGGGTCGCCCATGTAGGCCAGAATCGCAGCTAATAAAAACGGCGTCAGAATCGGGCTCAAGAGGTAAATGAGAACGGCAATGACCACGGCAAGCGCGAGCCAGAAAAAAGAACGCGCGCTTATGACTTGTTCAGAAGACATTAGGGAAGCTCTGCAAAAGTTACTGCGCAGCCCATCTGCTTTCCTCGCTCCTCAAAGCGCGGCCGTCCGGGCCGCTCCCCGCGTCTTCGCGTGCTCGCTCGTCGCTTGCCTATCTACCCGATATGTCTCGCGACTCGCTCCGCGGCTTCGCGCATCTGGGCCTGCTCGCGATTGCGGTTGATCTTCGAGCGGTAACTTTAGCGGTTGACGATTCAGAACTCAAATAAAATGGCGCGGAACGGCAGGGCTTCGCGAGATTGCGGAGCTGCTCGCCGCGCATGAGGCGCGAGTGGAGAAGTGACGGCAGAACTCGTAGCCTAAAGCCAGCGCGGTGTGCCGAAAGATAGGTCAAGCGCCGGGGGTTTTGGGCCGATCACGGCGAGTGCGATGGCGGCCTCACTTGGCGCTGGTAAAGCCTTCGAGTCTGGGCGGCCTAGCTGGATCTGGTCCCCTAGCAGGATTCGAGCGAGGGCAAGCCGAAGCTGTTGGGCATTAGCCAGCGCGACGACACCTACCTGCGGGCGCTAGGGCTTATTCTGAGCGCTGCTCGCGCGATTCATTGTCTACGCTCAGCGTTCCGCCCGCTCGAACCGCTCAGCGCAATAGGCGTTCAATCCGCTCGAACCGCTCGGGTCGCACTAGGCGTTCAATCCGCTCGAACCGCTCGGGTCGCACTAGGCGTTCAATCCGCTCGAACCGCTCGGGTCGCACTAGGCGTTCAATCCGCTCGAACCGCTCGGGTCGCACTAGGCGTTCAATCCGCTCGGGTCGCACCAGTCGTTCAATCCGCTCGATATGCTCGAGTCGTTCCGCCCGTTCTATCCGCTCGCTACGCTCAGGCCGATCCAATCGCGCGACCTCGGGCCGTTCGGTTCTTTCCGTCCGCTCGATCGGCTCCGGTAGCTCTGCGCGTCCCCGATCGACGTTCTCCGGCCGTATCATCCGTGCCGTCTGTTCGATCTTATCCAGACGTGAATCCTGATGCTCGATCAACGTGGTCACTGGCTGGCCCTCAAAGCTCTGGTGATGCCCTTCGGCGTCATCTCGTTTGGGTGGCGTTTGTTGATCGAGCCGAGGTGCCTTACGAGTGGGTTGAGAGTGTTCTGGACGCCTCGTTTGCGAGGCGACTGTCACTACAGATTGCCTCGAATTACGGCTCGCCATGCGTTTCGCATGTACCGCAATTTCTAGGCTCTCGGGCCGTTGCAAACGCTCCATACGGTCCCGGCTATTCGCTCGGCGTGCATCGTGTCCTGCGAGCGGATCGATGTCTCCTCTCTCAGCGCGATATTGAACATTTACGCTCTGGTTCGGGCGATTGAATACCGGATTTTGGTTGAGCGCGGGCAATGCTTGGGAAGGATGAGGAAGAGCATTCGCCTGGTGCTGGGGTTGCCCCATCGACATCCATCGAAGAACGCTAAATTCCTTAGTGTTGCTCTCAGGCGGAAGACCGTAAAAGATGGGGATCTTGATCACCCACTTCATCAAAGCGTCATATGCCGGCAGTAACTTGCCGTCCGTTCCTCCCTTTTCGGTAACTTCCTTAATGTTGCTCTCAGGCGGAAGACCGTAAAAGATGGGGATCTTGATCACCCAATTCATCAAAGCGTCCGGCAGTAACTTGCTGTCGGTTCCTCGCTTTTCGGTATCTGCTCGATAGCGATCGATCGATCCAAACAAGGCGACGGAAAACGCGATAAGCACTGCCGTAACCGCGAATATGTGACCATGTAAACGTTCGCGTAGCTTCATCCGCGCCAGATATGCGGAGGGCGCGGCGAAAAGGCGGCCGTGCCTTGCGAGTGCCACAGCCTCTCGGAGCAATTCCCGAAGCGATGCGTGTTTATGCGACCATCGCACGCCCTGCTGCTCAAAGCTCGATGTGTTCGCGGCTTGTTGAATCTTGCCGCTTTTCACATTTCCAAAAGCGAGATCTCCGTACCACTTTTCAGTGTACGGTGAGCGCCTCGCCGGATCCGGTTGAAGGAGGTGATCTACATACTGCAAGAACTGTTGCGAATACCGTTCGCGCCCCGCTTCGACGGCCGGGATAGAGATACTCACCGACTCCGCATCTTTGATTCTCGCCCCAACGGCTGTGCTTCCACTGACGGCGCGGAATAAAATCCGGCCCACCGCACGCATATCCGCCCAGGGATCAATTTGTTCGACCTTAGCGGCTAAGGAACTCACAGGCATCCATAACGGTTTATGCGCGCTAGTTCCGATTACGGCGACGTTGACGAGTAATACCGCGCTGCCATCCGGCCTAACAACGATATTCGCGGCACCCAAATCGCGACAGCTCAGCTTGAACTTATGGATCTCCGCCAATCCCTCAAGGATACAGCGCAATATTTCCCGCAGCTCGGACTCTCCGAAAGTCACGCGGCTCGCGAACATTTCCTCTAAGGTTCGTCCTTGTTCATAGCCTCGGGCCATGTACCCGGTGCCGTTGGTCTCGAAGACATCAAGTACTTTGGCGATGTTGGGATGATTTAGTCGATCGAGGTTTTCAGCGTCACCGATAAAAATTTCCAAGCCGCGATTAAAATCTGCGATGGATGAGTCATGACCCAAAACGACCATTCCATCAGCCCTGCGCCGCGCAAGCCGCGCTGGAAAGTATTCTTTGAGGACAGCCTGTCTATTTTCTTTTCGATGATCGCAGAAATAGGTGATAGTATCCTGGTTTTGGCCCGCAACCTTTGTCACGCGGTACCAAAACAATTCCTTGCCCGGATAAGGATCTTTCTCAAGGGTATGCCAATCGGCAAGAACAAAAAGATTGTGAGCGACTGTAGCCATAGGCCTCCTTTCGACAATGATGCTCTACCCGGGTGCAATTGTACACCCCGCGTCCCGCTCGGAACGTACTTACTTAATTGACCGAGGAGCAAGCAGTTGGTTTCTTCCCGTCCTCCGCGGCAAGACCGCGGGGAATAGATTTAGAATTGGACTACTTCGACACGGTAGAGTAAAGACTTAGGGGACAGATGCCGCTGCCGGAACGTAGATCGGCGCGACTGCTTAGGGTGTATATTTAATTTGCACGCCGCCCCCTTCATCCGGACTGCCGTCCGTAAAACCGACCACCCCATAACCGGTGAACGACCAGGTCGGGTTGAATTTCCACGTGAAATAAGGCGAGAACTCGAGTACATCGTCCGCCGCGGCTGAAGAATTCTCCTGCCAGTCCAAAAATGCACCGCTCGTTAGCTTATCGGTGAATTTATATGCTAAGCCGCCAGACGCAAAGAATACGTCATGCAGAGGAACTGCAGGCGCGTCACCTTTAAGTTTGTATCCGAATGCGGCAAGCGGGGTGAGCATGCCAAAGCTTTCAGAGACATCCGCTTGGAAGATGTAGTCATAGGACCCTGTTCCCAAACCGCGGCTTTCGTCGGCGGTAGGAAATTTTACTTTAAAAGTAAGATCAATGAAGGGGACCGGGCTGGTCGACGGTGGTTCGAAACTATACATAATGCTTGCCACCACATCGCCGACGCCGGTTTCCGTGGTTCGCGGGGCGGATGTCGGTCCAACGACGACTGGTCTACCGTCGCCGACCACCACGCCACCGGGCCCAGTGATCTCCAAATAGGGCACGGTTAACCGGGCGGTCAGAGGAAACCATTCATATCTGAACAAAAACGGGACATACCAGATATCCGTGTCCTCCGTATCTCCGTAGTCTCCTGAGCTGAAGTCGAAACCGGTACTGAAGCTGAAAACTCCTGGCCCAGTATCGATCGCATGTGAAGGCAAGACCGTCACCGCGAACGCGAGACCTACAAAGTAGGCGTGACGTTGTAAGCGGCAACGATATCGTCTCTTTTTTAAACCGATGAACTGCCCAATCGTCATTTCCGATCTCCCTACCTGCGGTACGTTTAGAAAACGAAGGACCAATATTGCAGTCGCCGCCGGCTATGAAGGGAACGCAAACGGTCTTCGAATAAGATTTTTAAAAGTCATTTTTTCTTCGAGAGCGAAGATACGACCGAACCTGTCAGGTGTCAAACACACGCGGAATCGGGAATTATCGGGCTATTCGGCGGCTCGAAACGCCGTGCAGGCCAAGAGGAGGTTGTCGGCACAGTGAGCTGAACCAGATGGGGGGCGATCGCGGCACGGTGCTTGGCGTTGAGCGCGAGCACGCCATGGAAGCGAAAGCCAGGGCCAGGGGCTCGTACGAGCGCCAGCGAAGCTGGCCCGGGCCGAAGGCGGCCCTGTCTGGCGCGCCGAGATGCAATGAGATGGAGTCTTCGCTGGGGAACGAGCGCAACCAGGGCGTTGCATGAGATCGAGCGGCGACATCACGATAGGGGCGGACGTTTTTCAAACCCATTCTCTCGGTCTCAGGAAATTCTCATAGAGATCGGCCTCGGCGCTACCGGGCTCGGGCTTCCAGTCATAGCGCCACTTCACGAGAGGCGGCAGTGACATGAGAATGGATTCCGTGCGTCCGCCCGATTGCAGACCGAAGAGCGTACCCCGATCGTAGACAAGATTGAATTCGACATAACGGCCGCGACGATAGAGCTGGAAGTCGCGTTCGCGTTCTCCATAGGGATGGTCCTCGCGGCGCTCGACGATGGGTAGATAAGCAGCCAGGTAATGATCGCCGACGCTGCGGGCGAAGGCGAAGCATCGCTCGAGGCCCCAGGCGTTGAGGTCATCGAAGAAGAGGCCGCCGATCCCGCGCGGCTCGCCTCGATGCCGGAGGTAGAAATACTCGTCGCACCAGCGCTTGAAGCGTGGGTAGACCTCGGCGCCGAAGGGCGCGCAGGCCGCCTGGGCGGTGCGATGCCAGTGACGCGCATCCTCTTCGAAGCCATAGTAAGGCGTGAGATCGAAGCCGCCGCCGAACCACCAGATTGGATCACTGCCCTCCGCCTCGGCGCTGATAAAGCGCACATTGGCATGCGAGGTGGGGACGTACGGATTGCATGGATGCATCACCAACGAGACGCCCAGGGCGCGGAATGCCCGTCCGGCGAGATCCGGGCGCTCGGCGCTGGCCGCGGGCGGCAAGCGCGCGCCGTGCACTTCGGAGAAGTTGACCCCTGCCTGCTCGAACAGGCGCCCCTCTACGAGCACCCGCGTCAGGCCGCCGCCGCCCTCCGTGCGCCGCCAGGGATCGTCTATGAACCGTCCTACGCCGTCTTCTTGCTCGAGAGCCCTACAGATCCGGTCCTGAAGATCACCCAGGTAGCTCCGTACCGAGTCGAGCGGCAGCGCCGTGTTCATGCTTTGATCCTCTCTTCCAGCTTCCGAAAAACTTATGCTCTCAGTTATGCTATAAAGGCCTTTTATCAGGAAACCCGCAATGAGCCCACGCGCGGCACAGGTACAACGCGATACCCAGGAAACCCAGATCGGCGTGACCTTGGATCTCGATGGCGCCGGTCAATCGGATCTCCATACCGGGATCCCCTTTCTCGACCATATGCTCGATCAGGTGGCGCGGCACGGGTTGATCGACCTCAAGATCGAAGCGCGCGGGGATCTGCACATCGACGCGCACCACAGCGTCGAAGACATCGGCATCGCGATCGGTCAGGCGCTCGCGCAAGCGCTCGGCGACAAGCGCGGGATCAGGCGCTACGGCCATGCTTACGTCCCGCTCGATGAGGCGCTGTCGCGGGTGGTCATCGACTGTTCGGGACGGCCCGGCCTCGAGTTTCATGTGGATTTTCCGCGTGCGCGGGTCGGGGATTTCGATGTCGATCTTTTCTACGAATTCTTCCAAGGGTTCGTCAACCACGCGCGCGTGTCGCTGCACATCGACGCGCTCCGCGGCCGCAATGCTCATCATATTATCGAGACTGTCTTCAAAGCCTTCGGCCGCGCCTTGCGCATGGCCGTCGAACCCGACCCGAGGCTTGAGGGCGCCGTCCCCTCGACCAAGGGCAGCCTCTGAGAGACGCTGCGCGCCATTCATCGCGCAATGCAAACCGTCGTTGTTCTCGATTACGGCATGAGCAACCTGCGCTCGGTCGCCAAGGCGCTCGAGTACGTGTCGGAAGGCCGGCACCGCGTGCTCGTGAGCGGCCGCCCCGACGATCTCGTGCGGGCCGATCGCATCGTCTTCCCCGGCCAAGGCGCGATCGGCGACTGCATGGAGCATATCACGGGCTTGGGGCTCGATCGCGTGCTGCGCGAGGTCTTTTCCGAAAAGCCGTTTCTCGGGATCTGCCTGGGGCTGCAA
>JBOIDL010000001.1:0-367 GCA_050740435.1 Gammaproteobacteria bacterium | reverse complement strand
GGAGGGAGGCGGCACGCCGGGCCTCGGGGTATATCCGGGACAGGTCGTGCGTTTTCCACGGGAGCTGCATGCCCCGGCCAGCGAGGATATTTTAAAGGTCCCGCACATGGGTTGGAATCAGGTGTGGCCGGCGGGTTCTCATCCTTTGTGGGCAGGTATTGCTCCGGGCGAGCGCTTTTACTTCGTCCACAGCTATTTCGTGTTACCCAAGGATGAGGAGCTCACGGCTGCTTATACGGAGTATGGCGTGCGGTTTACCTCCGCGCTCGCGCGCGGCCGTGTCTTCGCGGTGCAGTTCCATCCCGAGAAGAGCCAGCAGCCGGGACTGCGTTTGCTCAGAAACTTTCTGCACTGGGACGGGAACGCT